>NZ_JBFBGK010000005.1:0-159835 GCF_040684615.1 Streptomyces sp. NPDC089919 | reverse complement strand
GTTGAGCAGCGCGAACAGCGACGCCGCGGACTCGGTGACGGACTGGGTGTGCGACTCGATCCGCAGGTCCGGGGCCGTGGGGGTGCTCTCTTGCTGCACCGTCCGGATCAGAGGGCGGGCGGGGCCGGGGGCGCGACGCTCGGGCCGTGCTCGGTGGCGACCGAGTGCTGCGCCGGGGCGGAGCCAAGGGTGCCCGTCGCGCCGACCATCAGCGTCAGACCGAGAGCCACGGCACCGGCGATACCCACAAACTTCCTGCCCATTTCTTTTCCCCGCCTCTGAGTGATGTCCGCGCCGTGGCGCTTCCGACAACACAGAGGTTCGCGATCACCGTTACCCAACGATTCCCCCGTCGATCCCGCCCTCGGAAGGTACACGGGAACGGATCGGGAACGACCGGTATTCCGCTTGGGAGACGGGGTATTCGGGGCCCTTCAGGGGCGGTTCAACCGCGGGTGGTTTTTGGCTTGAAATCGCCCTTTGGCAACCAGCGACCTGGGACGATACCGCCGAAGAGCCCATCCTGGTGTCCGGAATAATATGCACCTTTTCCCGGCCCGGGCACAGCGGTATCGCCCCCCTTTCGGAACCCTTTCCAGCGTTTCTCAAGCGGCCTTCAATGCAAGAGATCCGGCATATGCGTGAGGCACCACGTCGATGCGAATCTCCCGCGTCAGCTCCTCACACAGAGCGATCGCCGCAGCCGTGTCGGCCGCCGTCGCGGCCACGAATCCCAGCCGGTCCCGGTTGTCCCGCAGGGGTCCGACCACCTCGCCCGGCCACACCCCCACCTCCGCCGCCAGGACGTCGCTACGGGCCGCCACCGAGCCCACCCCCGAGACCGCCATGACCGTGCCCGGGTCGCGGAAGACGAAGCGGGTGCAGGCCGCCGCCCGGGCCACCGGCGGTTCGGTCAGCTCCTCGACCATGCCCATCGGCCAGCCCAGCCCGTAGCCGACCATGTCGATCCCGTAGGCCGCCTCGACCAGCTCGTTGATGTGCCCGCCGCCGATGCGGTTGTGGGACTCGATGACCACGGGCCCCTGCGGGCCCAGCCGCAGCTCGGTGTGGCTGGCCCCGTCGGTGACCCCCATGACCTCCAGGAACTCCGTCACGGCGCGGGTGATCTCGCCGTGCGCGGCCGGGTCCAGGCGGGCCGGCAGGGCGTGCCCCAGCTCCACGAACCCGGCCTCGTGCAGCAGCTTCTCGGTCACCGCGACCACCGCGTGCCGGCCCCCGAAGCTGAAGGCCTCCACGCTGAACTCGGGGCCCTCGACATAGGCCTCCATCAGGAACTCCCGCACGGTGAAGTACACCGCGCCGCGGCGGTGCGGGCGTTCCCGCATCTCCTCGATCCGCCGCCACGCGCCGGGCAGGTCCTCGGGGCCGTTCACCCGTATCACCCCGAACCCGGCCGTGCTGTCGGTGGGTTTGACGATGAAGGGGTAGCCCGACCGGCTGCCGAAGTCGCCCAGCGACTCCGGTCCGGTGACCCGGGCCCAGGGCAGCGTCCCCTTGCCCTTGGCCGTCAGGTGCCGCCGCATCAGCGCCTTGTCCCGCAGCCGGCGGCTGACCTCGGGGCGGGTGCCCCGGAAGCCGAAGCGCTGGTTGAGCCGGGCCGCGACGTCCAGGCCGCCCTCGGTGAGGGAGACCACCGCGTCGAACCGCCAGATCGACCGGGCGGCCTTGGCCAGCGGCCAGACCGTGTCCCAGTTCGTGTAGTCGACCATCAGCAGCGCGTCGGCGTGCTCGGTCTGGAAGGCGTCGACCCGGTGCGGCTGTTGGAGCAGCACCACCCGCACGCCCAGCTCCTTGGCCCGGGCCAGGTGCTGGTCGGTGCCCCCGACCAGCAGCATCGTCCGCTCGGCGGTCATCGCAGCACCTCCGCTCCGACCGGGCTGACCCGGGTCACCAGGGCTTCACGGACGGCGGTCACCCGGCGGGCGGCCTCGCCCGGGGTGGGCGCCTCCACGATCGCGTAGCCGTGCCGGCCGCCGCAGTCGGCGGCCTCGGGCAGCAGGTCGCCCGGCCGGTACGGGAAGTGCAGCGCGTACACGTGGTCCAGGGCCCGCAGTTCCTCCAGGCCGTGGACGGACTCCAGGCGCCCCGCGGGCAGGACGAAGAACCCGATCGCGGCGCACTGGGCGGCCGCCGTCGGGGGTCCGCTCTCGGGCACCTCCTGGCCGGCCAGCGCCCGGAACACCGCGGCCTCCAGGTCGAATCCGGTGGCCAGCTCCACCAGCAGCGGGATCCGGTCCTCGCCGAGCCGGGCCCGGCAGCCGGTGATCCGGGGGCCGTCCCCGGTGAGCACCACCGTGGTGTGCGCCGGCCCGAACTCGTAGCCGGCCAGGTCCAGCAGCGCGGTGACGGTGGCCCGGATCGCGCTCTCGTCCCGGGCGGACAGCGCGGCCGGGTGCACATGGCCGGCGGGCGGGGTGCCGGGCGGCCCGAGGGTTTCCCTGGCCGTGATGCCGGCCACCCAGTGCATGGCGTCGACGGTCAGCGTCTCCACGCTGAACTCGGGTCCCTCCAGGTACTCCTGCACCAGGAACGGGCCCTCCAGGCCGGCCGCGCCGACCCGTGCGGTCCACTCCCACAGGTCGTCCGCACCCTGGACGAGGGCCGTGTACCGGCCGCCGTCCGACTGCGCGGGGCCGATCACCGCGGGCAGGCCGAAGTCCATGAGCAGCACCTCGGCCTCGGCGACCGAGTCGGCCTGCCGGGCGCGCACCACCGAGACCCCGTTGCGGTTGAGGAGCCGGCGCATGGCGATCGCGTCCCCGAGCAGCCGGACCGCCTCGGCCCCGCCGGGCGGGCCCACGGACAGCGCCCCGGCCTCGGCCAGGACGGCCGCGAGGCCGCTCTCGCCGCCGAGGTGGAGGACGTGCCCGATCCGGTGCTCGCGGACCAGCCGGGCCACCGTGGCCCGCAGGCCGGCCGGGTCCGAGAGGTCCGCCGGGACCACGTCCCGGGCGTGCGCCGCGACCTGGGCCGCCTCCTCCGCGGAGCCCAGGGCCGGATCCCAGATCGCCCAGACCTGGAAACCCGCCTGCACGGCCTTGCTCGTCAACCGCTCGTCCGGCATCACCATAAGGAGCCGGTCGGCGCTGCCAGGATGGTTCATCAGGGGAACCTCTCCTCCTCGGTCCCCGGTCGGCCGGAGACGTCTTCATGCTGAGGAGAGTCCCGTCAGGGGTTCCCGAACCCCTCCCGGGCCGTTCCCGCGCCCCGGCCCGCGCCGCCCAGCCGTCCTGGCGGCCGGCGGCGGACGTGCGGGACCGCCGGTCAGCGGCGTGCAGCCGCTGCCGGCGGTCGGTGGTGCGCGTGTGCCGGGCCCGTCAGTGCTGCCATGCCACCGCCGCGGAGAAGCCCCGTACCACCGCGACGTCCGCCAGCCGCCAGCCCGGACCGGGCACGGCCGGTTCGATGCCGGTGCCGACGTACCGCGCGGCGGGGTCGTCGGCCAGGCCGATGCCCAGCCCCTTCAGGTACGCCTCCTTGCGCACCCAGGCCCGGGAGAAGGCGGTCGGCCGGGCCGGCTCGGGCAGCAGCGCCAGCTCCGCGAGCTCCTGCGGGTGCAGGGCGTCGGAGGCCTCCCGGACCGCCCGGGCGGGCGGCACGGTCTCGGTGTCGACCCCGACCGGGGTGGCCGCGAAGGCCAGCAGCCCCAGGCTCCCGCTGTGCGAGATCGAGTAGTGCAGCGGGTGGCCGGCCACCGAGGGCCGGCCGTGCGGCCCGCCGCAGCAGGGGCACGGGATGCGCATCAGCGGCACCTCCCGGGGGCTCAGGTCCAGGTAGGCCCCGAGGAGCAGCCGCAGGGCCACGTGCGTGGCGAGGTAGCACTCCCGGTCGGCGGGCACCCGCAGGGCCGCCGCGCGGGTGCGCTCCTCGGCCACCAGCACGTCCGGGGCGCTGGCCAGGGCGAACGCCCGGTGCTGGGTGGCGCGCAGCAGCCACAGGTGCGGGGTCCCGTCCGCCCGGGGCGGGGACGGCCGGCGTGCGCCGTCCGCCGCGCCCGGTCCGGCCGGGTCGAACCCGGCCGGGTCGAACTCGGCGGGGTCGAGCAGGACGCCGGTTGCCGTCGGCATCGTTCAGGCCGTAACCGGGACGGTGGCGCGGACGACTTCCTCCATGCGGCTGCCCCAGCGCATCCGCAGCCGGACGCGGGGGCCGGCGGCGCCGGTGGGCTCGACCTTCAGGGTGCGCTCGGCGGTCCAGCCGGCGGCCCGGAACTCGCCCTCGCCCAGGTGCACCAGGGTGGCCCGGGGCTCTCCGTCCACGTCCAGCACCAGCTTGTCCCCGGCCACCCGGATCCGCCCCTCGCGGTCCGCGGAGGCGGCCACCGCGTCGGCGGTGTTCAGCTCGTCGGCGGCGGCCAACTCCTCGGACTCGCCGTACAGGAAGGCGTCCGGCAGCCGGAAGGTGCAGGCGAAGGAGGGCAGTTCGGCCGGCTCCAGGGGCAGTTCGGGGCGGTTCAGCAGGACGTCCGACCAGCGGATCGCGTCCCGGAACTCCGGCGGGAAGAGCTCCAGCAGCTCGTGATTGACGTACGCGTCGATGACCATGTGGACCCGGCGCTCGGTGCCGTCGTTGCGGACCGAGTGGAGGCGGGAGAAGTCTCCGAACCAGAGGGTGCCGGGCGCCCAGGTGTGGTCCTCGCCGCCGATGGTGAGCACCGCGCCGGCGTTGGTGACCAGCGGTATGTGCAGCCGGACCCAGCCGGCCGGCAGGCCGTAGGGGACGTCCCGGTGCTCGTCGACCTCGGCGCCCGCGCCGAGCGACATCAGCCGGACGGCGCGCAGTTCGGTGGGCAGCGCGGCCAGGATCGAGGCGATGTACGGGGCCTTCGCCAGCCAGGGCGAGGCGGCGTACTCGACCAGGCCGAAGCCGCCGGGGTCGGTGCGCTCGCCGCTGCCCTCGGGGCTGCGCAGCGGCAGCACCCGCCAGTCGAGGACGGTCGCCTCCTCCGGCTCCAAGCCCTCCCCGTAGGTGCGCTGGGCGGCCCACTGGGTGGCCTCCAGCTCGCGGAGTTCCGCCACCAGGCGGTCGACGTCGTAATCGCCCTTGAGCTGGGCCGCAGCGAACGTGCCACTCGACATGGGAAACGCCTCTTTCCGTGGGTCAGGTCATCGATTTCATGGGTTCTATGCCACGGTATGTGGCGAATTGACGGCTAAGCGGCGGTACGTGGGGCAGTTTCGGCGGCAGTCGGCGCGCCGGCGGCGACCGCGGGTTCGGGCTCCTCGGCCTCGTCGGCGGCCCGGTCGGCCGGGCCGCCGGGACGGGCGTCCAGCTCCCGCCAGTGCGGACGCAGGGCGGGCAGCACGGTGCTCGCCAGGTAGAGCGCGGCACATCCGAACAGCACCGGTCCCAGGGCGGTGGCGGTCACCGCGGCGCCGGCCAGCATCGGGCCGAGCGGGACGCCGGCCGAGCCGACCGAGTCGGTCAGTGCGGAGACCCGGCCCAGCAGCGGGCGCGGGATCCGCTCCAGCATCACGGCGTTGAGGATCGGGTTGACGAAGCCGATGGCCAGTCCGTCGAAGACGGCGACCACCAGGACCACCCACAGGGGCAGGTCGAAGGCCATCACCAGGAACCGCGGCGGTCCGGCGATCAGGAAGGCGATGACGTACGTGGGCCGGCGGCGCAGCCGGTGCGCGAAGGCGGTGGCGAGCGCGGAGCCGCCCAGCGCGGCGAGCCCGAAGACCGAGCCCAGGGCACCGATGGCGGCCGGGCCGCCGCCGGACTCCTTGGCCCAGACCGGGATCAGCAGGGAGCCGTAGGCGGCGTCGACCAGGTTGGTGACGCTGAGCATGACGGCGATGGAGCGCAGCAGCCGGTCCCGGCGGAGGAACCGGACGCCTTCCTTGAGGCGGTCGAGGTAGCCCTCGGACTCCTCCTCTTCCTTCTGGGCGGCGGCGGCCTGCTCCGCACCGGCGGTCCGGCCGGGTCCGGTGAGCGCGATGGCCGCCGCGGAGCCCACGAAGCAGAGCGCGTTGGCGGTCATGGCCCAGGACGGGCTGAGGAAGGCGACGAGTGCACCGGCCGCGGCGGGGCCGGCGGTGCCGGCCAGCCGCTCCAGGGTGCCGACCAGGCCGCTGGCCCGCTCGAGCGGGATGCCGGCCGCCTCGGCGACCTCGGGGGTCATCGTCCGCTTGGCGATGTCGCCCGGCCCCCGGGCCAGGCCGATCGCGGCGGACAGGCCGAGCAACAGCCCGTACGGCAGCAGGTCCAGTACGTAGAAGAGCGGGACCAGGCCGACGACGGCGGCGCTGACCAGGTCGGCCAGCACGGAGAAGGGGCGGGCGCCGACCCGGTCGATCAGCGGGCCCGCCAGGGTCTTGCCGACGATCAGCGGCACGGCCTCGCAGAAGACCACCAGGCCGGTCTGGGTCGCGCTGCCGGTGGTCACCAGGACCAGCCAGGGCAGCGCGATCATGGTCAGCCGGGTGCCGAAGAGGGAGACGGTGTAGGCGGCCAGCAGACCGTGGAGCGAGGTGCGCCGGCCGCGGGCGGGTAAGCCGGTTCCGGTGGGGGCCTTGGTGGTCATCTGCGGGTGCCTTTCCGTCACTCGGGGCGGTGCGGGGCGGGGTGGCCGCCCTCGGGCTGGGTGAGCGCGCCGGGCCGCGGGAAGGCCTGGAGCTGGACGACCACCGGGGCGGTGGCCGGGTCCGGGTCCTCGGCGGCGGTGCCCGGCGGGTCCGCCCGGCGGTACCGGCCGATCACCTCGAAGAGCTCCCGCACCAGGTCGGACAGCTCCCCGGCGGTCAGCCGGAGCGCGAAGTCGCTGGTGGTACTGGCATCCCGCCAGGCGGCCGGCAGCAGGTGCGTCTCGCCGACCGCCGCCCGGGTCTGCTCGGCGTAGTAGTCCGCCACGCTCTGCAGGTACGCGCCCGCCAGGGCCGCGGACTCCCCGTCGGCGAACCGCTCGGTGCGCATCCGGGTGGTCTGGTGGGCCGCCCGCCACCAGCGCTCGCGCCCGCCGCCGGGCCGCGGGTCCGGCTCGACGAAGCCGTACGCGGCCAGTTGGCGGACGTGGTAGCTGGCGGAGGCGGAGCTGACGCCGGTGCGCTCGGCGAGCCGGGTGGCGGTCGCCGGGCCCTCCGCCCGCAGCAGCCCGAGCAGCTTGACCCGCAGGGGATGGGCGAGCCCGCGCAGGGTGCGGGCGTCGGGGGTGACCTCACCGGCCGGATGGGGGCCCGAGGGCCACGGCTCTTCGCTCATGGTCAGCACCATAGGATCCCAAGACTTCTTTGCCAAGACTTCTTTGCAAAGAAGTCTTGGGATGACTCCCACCGGTCCGGTCGCGGTCCTACGCGGCGTCCCGCAACCGGGCCGCCTCCCGCGCCAGGTCCCGCAGCACCGGGTACTTGTAGACGAGCTTGGTCGGGATCACCACGCCCAGCCGCCGCTTGAGGTTGGCCACCACCCGCAGCGCCATCAGCGAGTGGCCGCCCAGCGCGAAGAAGTCGTCGCCGGCCAGCACCTGCTCCCGGCCCAGCACCTCCTGCCAGGCCTCGGCCACGGTCACCTCGAACTCCCCCCGCGGCAGCGCGTCGGCGGGCACCGCCGCCGCCCCGCCGGCCGGGTCCGGGGCCGGGTCCGGCAGCGCCGACCGGTCGACCTTGCCGCCTACCGCCAGCGGGAGGGCGTCCAGTTCGGTGAGCGAGGGCACCATGTAGGCGGGCAGCCGGGCCGCCAGCCCGGCCGTCAGCTCCGCCCGGTCGAGCACCGCGCCCGGGCGCGGTACGACGTACCCGGCGAGCCGGGCGCCGGTGGCGTCCTGGCGCACCGCGACCACCGCCGCGGCCACGTCCGGATGCTCCGTCAGCGCGCTCTCGATCTCGCCCAGTTCGATCCGGAAGCCGTTCACCTTCACCTGGAGGTCGACCCGGCCGAGGTAGTCCAGCGCGCCGTCGGCCCGCCGCCGCACCCGGTCCCCGGTGCGGTACATCCGGGCGCCCGCGGGCCCGAACGGCGAGGCGGTGAAGCGCTCGGCGGTCAGCCCCGGACGGTTGCGGTAGCCCTGCGCCAGACCCTCGCCGGTCAGGTAGAGCTCGCCCTCCTCGACCGGCCGCAGCGCGTCGTCCAGGACGTACGCCCCCACGCCCGGCAGGGCCGGGCCGATGTGGGGGCCCTCGCCGGTGACCCAGCCGGCCGTGGCGTCGACCGTGCACTCGGTGGGCCCGTACAGGTTCACCGCCCGGACCAGGCCCCGGCCGGCCAGCTCCGCCAGGTCCGCCCACATCGCGGGCGGCACCGCCTCGCCGCCGATGAAGAGCCGCAGCGGGCGGTCCGGCAGCCGCTCGGCCGCCGCGGCCACCTGGTCGCGCAGCGCCGTCCAGTGCGAGGGCGTGGTGTCCAGGTCGGTGGCCCGGCCGGCCAGCAGGCAGTCGGCCAACGCCGCCGGCTCGGCCCGCAGTTCCTCGCTGAGGAGCAGCAGCCCGTCGCCCCGGCAGACCCGGGCCCACTGCTGGACGGAGGCGTCGAAGGACACGCTCGCGTTCCAGGCCACCCGGCCCGGCTCCGCCGCGTAGAAACCGCTCTCCTCCAGGGCGCGCACCAGGTGGGCCGCGCCGCCCCGGGTCACCGTCACGCCCTTGGGGCGGCCGGTGGAGCCCGAGGTGTAGATGACGTACGCGGGCGCACCCGGCGGCACGGCCGCCGCCGGCACCTCGGCGGCCTCGACGGCCTCGACGGCCTCCGGCGCCAGCACCCGTACCCCGGCCGGCCACTCCCGGGCCTCCGGGACCGCGACGACCACCGAGATGCCCGCGTCCCCCACCACGTAGTCCAGCCGCTCGGCCGGGTGCGCCGGGTCCAGCGGGACGTACGCGGCACCCGCCCGCCACACCGCGAGCAGCGCCGCGACCAGCTGCGGCCCGCGCTCCAGGCTGACCCCGACCACGTCGCCGGGGCGCACCCCGGCGACGGTCAGGGCCGCCGCCAGGGCCCCGGCCCGGGCGTCCAGCTCGGCGTAGGTGAGCGTCACCCCGTCCGGGGTGGTCACGGCGGTCCGGTCCGGGTGGGTGGTGACCGCCTCCCGGAAGCGCACCATCAGGTCCGGCACGGCGGCCCGGATCCGGGGCGCCGGGACGGCGGGGACGGCCTCGGTCAGGCCGGTGGAACTCGCGTGCATCACAGGCTCCTCGATCAGGGCATGGGGGTGCGGGGCGGGGCCCGGCGGGACGCGGTGGGTCCGGGCGGGGGCTCCCGTGGGGCCGTTGCCGGCCCTCAGTGGGCGAGGGCCGCCTCGTCCACCGGGACGGCGGGGTTGCAGTCGGCGACGTCCACCGGCTCGCCCATCGCGACCACGATCTTGCGGTCGCCGCGGAACGGGTCGCGGCCGTGCGCGGCCAGGATGTTGTCGACCAGCAGCAGGTCACCGGGCTGCCAGAGCTGCCGGACGGTGGCGCGCCGGTAGGCCGCGTCCAGCACCGCCACCTCCTCGGCGGTCAGCGCCGTGCCGTCGCCGAGGGCGGTGTTGAAGGGCAGCCCCTCCTGGCCGAACTCGCCCACCAGCACGTCCCGGATGTCCGGGTCCAGCGCCCACTCGCTCCAGAACGCCACGTGGTTGAACCACACCTCGTCGCCGGTCCGCGGGTGCCGGATCAGGGCGGCCCGCAGCTGGCGGGTGCGGAGCGTGTCGTCCTCGCCCCACTCCCAGCCGATCCGGTTGTCGGTGCAGTAACGCTCCACGTCCGCCCGGGAGTCGGTGGCGAAGGCGGTGCGCCAGTCCAGGGAGATGTGCTCGGCGTAGTTGCGGGTGAGCGCCCAGCCGTGGGTGCGGAAGCGCTCCACCAGCTCGGCCGGCAGCTCGGCGAGCACCTTGCGGACGTCCGCGACCGGGGTGGCGCCGCCCTGCTCGGGGGCGGTCAGGCAGCAGAAGAGCAGCAGGCCGGGGAAGGTCAGGGTGTAGCTGTTCTCGTTGTGCATGCGGATGGACTGGGCCGGCGGCAGGTCGGTGGAGGAGAAGACGTCGTCGCCGAAGTCGCTGCGCGGGGTGGCCTTCTCCTGGTACTTGGCGCGGGCGGCGAAGAGCGCGTCGCGGACCGCCGCGAAGTCGGCGGCGGAGCCGATCGGCAGCCCCCGCAGGTACAGCGCGCCGTGCTCGCCGAGTACGTCGCGCAGCTCGGCGTGGTGCTCGCGCACCCAGGCGCCGGCCTCCTCGACCGTGCGCACGCCCTCGATCACGGCCGTCACCGGAGCGCCCGGCGCCTCGATCCACTGGAGCGTCATGACTGCTGGTCCTTTCGGGGCGTGCGGGGCGCGAACCGGCCGGGCAGGGCCGCCCACAGCTGCGGGGTGTAGAAGTGGCCGCCGGGCAGCACGTCCACGCGCAGCCCGCCGCGGGTCACCCGGCCCCACTGCTCGGCGACGGCGGGCTCGATGACCGCGTCCTGGTCGCCGTGCAGCACCTGGACGGGCATGGAGACGGCCGCACCGGGCGAGGGGCGGTAGGAGTCGCGGACCAGGATGTCGGCGCGCATCAGCTCGATCGCCATCTCGCACAGGTCCGGGTCCTCGACCACGTACGCGGGCAGCAGGCCGATCTCCTGCATCCAGTCCAGGAGCCGGGCGTCGGCGTCCTCGATGCGGGGGAAGCGGTCCCGCTCGGTCACCCCGCGGTCGGGGGCGTTGCAGGCGGAGACGATCAGCCGCTCGGGGGCGTGCGCTCCGCGCGCCTCCAGCCGGGCGGCCACGTCGAAGGCCATCCAGCCGCCCATGCTGTGCCCGAAGAGCGTGTACGGCCGGCCGGCCGCGGCCCGCAGCACGGACTCGGCGGCGTCCTCGGCGAGGTCCTGCCAGGTCGCGGCGTACTCCTCGGCGAAGCGGCCCTCCCGGCCCGGGTAGCAGACCAGGGCGAGTTCGGTGTCGGGCTCCAGGAGCCCGAGCCAGTCCCGGTAGGGTCCGGTCCCGCCGCCACAGAACCCGAGGCAGACCAGGGTGTGTTCGGCGTCGGGCCGGGGCTCCGGCCGGACCACCGACGCGTCCTGCAGCAGTTGGCCGGTCATGGCTACGGAGCCACCTCGTCCATCTCGCGGCGCAGGCTGGCCGGGCGCATGTCGGTCCAGGTCGCCTCGATGTGGGCCAGGCAGGCGGCCCGGCTGTCCACGCCGTGCACGGTGCGCCAGCCGGCCGGGACGGCGATGTGCGCGGGCCAGAGGGAGTGCTGCTCCTCGTCGTTGGCGAGGACCAGGAACTGGCCCTCCTCGTTCTCGAAGGGGTTCGCCATGGCTGCTGTCCTTCTCTCTCGGACGCGCGGACGTCTCCCGGACGTCTCGCGGACGGGGTCTGGTGGGGCGGTGCAATCGAGCCTAGGAGCGCCCGGGGGCGCCGCCCGGCAGTTGTCCGGGCAGGCGGCGGGCAGTTTCGCGCCGGTCAGGAGGCGGCCGGCTCCGGGAAGGGGGCCGGGGACCACTGGGGCGCGTCGGGGTGCCACAGGTCCTCCAGGCCCAGGTCACCGGGCCGGTACTTGCCCAGGGCGCTGATCAGCAGCCGCAGTTCGAGGGCGAGGGCCTGCACCAGCCGCTCCAGGCCGGCCTCCGGGTCCTCGTCCACGGCCAGCAGCGCGGCCCGGCCCAGGCCCACCGCGGTGGCCCCGGCGGCCAGCGCCTTGACGGCCCGGGCGCCCTCCCACATCCGGCCGCTGGCCAGCAGGCACTGCCCGGGGCCGGGCCGGACCCGGCGCAGGCATTCGGCGAGCGGCAGGCCCACCGAGCCGAGGAAGGAGACCGGGGCCCAGCCGGAACCGCCCTCGGCGCCGTCCACGGTCACCGCGTCGGCACCGGCCGCCCAGGCCACCGCGGCGGCCTCGCGCACGTCCCGAGAAGGCGGCAGCTTCACCCAGATCCGGGCCCGCGGGAAGTTGTTCCGCATCAGGCGGACCTGGTGCGCCAGGATCTCCTGGGTGAAGGTGCCCGGGCTGCTGGAGCGCAGCACCCGGCGGCCGCCGGCCGCCGCCGCACCGCCGTCGTCCAGCAGGTTCTCCACGGCGTAGTGCTCTTCGAGCCGCCGGGCGGACTCCTCGTCGACCAGGGTCATGCCGCCCAGGCCGGGCTTGGCGCCCTGGCCGAGCTTCAACTCGAAGGCCAGCCGGCCGGATTCCAGCAGCGGCTGCACCGAGGTGTCGCTGTAGATCAGGTTCCAGATCTCGGCGTCCGCGTCCTCGGTGGACTGCTGGACGGCGATCCCGCCGCCGGGCCCGTCGAGGGCGTCCTGGTAGGCGCCGATCCGGCCGAGCAGGCTGCGGCCCTCGCGCTCGCCGAGCCGGCCGGTGCCGTTGACCGGTCCGACGTTCTCGCCGATCACCATGGGGATGCCGAGCCGGGCGGCCTGCCGGGCGGCGGCCTGGGCCAGGTCCCGGCTGGCGACCTGGGTGGAGCCGAAGGCCGACACGTACACCGGCAGTGCCGAGGCGAGGCCGCCGATCACGGCGGCCAGGCCCACGTCCCGGTACAGGGGCTCCCGGGCCAGCTCGATCAGCTTCTCCAGGCGCTGCGGCATGAAGGCCGGGGGCACCAGCCGGGTCCGGTCCAGGGCGTCCCCGCCCGGGTCGGGGCGCTCGGCCGGGGAGCCGAACAGCTCGTGCCCGTAGGCGGAGGCGGGTGGGAAGACCTGGGCCGCGCCCTCCCGGGCCCGGGCCCGTACCTCGCGCTCCGGGTATCCGCCGGCATGCAGTGAACTCATCCGTCCTCACTCCCTCCTGTCCGGCAGGTGCCGCCGGCGTTCCTCATGCCCCGGCCTCGGCGAACCGGCCGAGGTCGAGCTGGGTCTCCACGTGGTGCAGGGCGTCCAGCAGCCCGCTGCTGGTCAGTGCCGCGGCCGGCCGGGGGCGCACCAGGTGCTCCAGCGGCATGGCCCCGATCGAGCTCCAGGCCAGCCGGCCGCGTTCGTCGATGTACGAGGCGGTGGCCCCGGCGTTGTCCGGGTGCAGGCAGTACGGGACGTCCAGCCAGCCCCGCCGGAAGGCCTCCACCAGCGCCGCGCCCAGGTCCTCGCCCAGGCAGAGCACCGCCTCCACCAGCGCCCGGGCCTCGGCGTAGACCTCGCTGTCCCGGGGGTCCCGGGCGAGCGGCCGGGGCCGGGTGCTGCGCGCGGTGCGCCCGGAGCCCTCCAGGGCGGCGACGTTCTCCGCCACGGTCGGGATGCGGTGGGCCTCGGCCGCGGTCTTGACGATCAGCCGCTCGGCCCCGGTGCGGACGGCCAGCCGCACGGCCCGGTCCTGGAGGGCCCGGGCGCCCGAGGCGGTGCGCGGGTAGACGCCCATGTACGTGTAGACCACCACGTGCCAGTCGACGCCGGGCAGCAGCTCCTCGGCCAGGCAGCGCAGGGCCCGGACCGCCTCCTCGTCCTGTTCCTCGTCGATCTGCTGGGCGTAGCTGAGGGAGACGCTGGTCAGGCCGTTGCGGACGAAGAAGAGGCATTCCAGCAGGGAGAGCGCCACCAGCAGCGAGGGCGGGCAGAGCTGGCCCATCATGCAGCCGCCGAAGGACTCCAGGTGGGGGCGGACCCCGGGCTTGCCGGCGGTGGCGAGCAGCCGGCAGGCCTCCTCCCAGTTGCGCACCGCCCGGGCCAGCGGGGCGCGGCTGTAGGGCAGGCAGTAGGAGACCGGCCCGCCCTCGGTGGCGTGCAGTCCGGCGCCCGCCAGCGCGGTGATGATGGCCTGGGGGGCCGGGGAGCCGTGCCGGACCTGGACCGGGAAGGCGGGCCCGGCCACCCCCGCGAGCATCCGGCGGGTGGTGCCGGATCCGTGGGTGACCAGGGGGAAGCCGTTGAGGTCCACGCCCTCGTCGACGGCCCGCCGGGCGGCGGCGTGGTCGCCGACGCGGGTGTAGCTGTCGATGGTGAGGGTGCCCACGGTGGTGGCGCGGGCGTCCCGGGTGGCCATGAGGCCGTGCCGCATCCGGACCGGGGAGGAGAAGCCCATCCGGGGCTGCACCACCAGCTCGGGCGCGGTGCGTACGAAGGTTCCGAAGTCGGCCATCAGACCCGCACCCCCGCCGTCAGGCGCTCGACGTAGCCGCGGAAGGGCAGGATGCCCTCGCTCTCGTCGAAGACCGCGTCGAAACCGGCCTCGCGCAGCTGCGGGGCCCAGGCCGCGGCGCCGTTCCCCGCGGTGCCGAGCTTGCCGCCGATCACCACGGGGGTCCGGGCCAGTTCCTCGGTGCCGCGGAGCTGCCTGATCACCCGTAATCCGTCGTTGGCGCCGTGGCCGTTGACGGAGCTGATCACGATGAGGTCGGGCCGCTGCTCCCGGCAGGAGCCGATCAGCAGCTCGTCGGGCACGCAGGCGCCGAGGTTGGTCACCCGGTGGCCCCACTCCCGCAGCAGGAGCTCCAGGTAGATCAGGTTCCAGGTGTGCGCGTCGGAGGACGTGCTGGTGACTACGGTGTGCATGGGGTCTTCGGTTCTCCCGCTCGGCTCCGGTCCGGTCAGTGGTCGGCGACTACGGCGGTGCCGTAGGCGGAGGTCGTGGCACCCGCGGTCTCGCCGCCGTCGATCACCAGCTCCTGGCCGGTGACGAAGCGCGCGTCGGCCGAGGCGAGGTAGTGGAAGGCCGCCGCGATCTCGTCGGGGTCGGCGTGCCGCCCCGCCGGGATCTGGGCGTTGGTGGCGGCAAGCATCTCCCCGGTGTACTCGGCCAGTTGCATCGGGGTGAGGACGGCTCCGGGGCTCACACAGGCCACCCGGACGGCCGGGCTCAGCTCCAGCGCGAAGGTCTGGGTGAGGGCGATGATGCCGGCCTTGGTGGCGTTGTAGTCGGCGTAGAAGGGGTAGCCCCGGCGGCCGTTGACCGAGGCGGTGGCCAGCAGCACGCCCCGCGGGGTGCCCGGCTCCGCCCCGGCCTCCTGGCCGACCATGATCCGGGCGGCGGCCTGCCACAGGCCCAGGACGCCCAGCAGGTTCACGTCGGTGATGCGGCGGGCGTCGGCCTCCTCGATGTCCAGGACGCCGTGCCGGACGCTGATGCCGGCGTTGGCGATGACCACGTCCAGCCGGCCGGTCTCCTGGTGGACCTGGCCCAGGGCCTCCCGGACCGCGGTCCAGTCGGCGGTGTCGACCTTGAGCCAGCTGACGGCGGACTCCCCCGGCCCGGGGTCCTGCGGGGCGGTGACGTCCAGGTTCACCACCCGGTCCCCGGACCGCGCGAAGCGCGCGGCGGTGGCTCTGCCGATCCCGCTGGACGCTCCTGAGATGACGACGGTACGCACGACTGCACTCCTTGGATGGGTTCGGTGGATGGCGGGGGGAGCGGGTCAGAACACGACGCGGTGGCTGCCGGGGAGGCCGCCGGTGGCACCGGCCTGGGCGGCCTTGCGCAGGTCGCGGCTGACGATCATGCGCTTGAGCCAGCGGTCGGTCCCGTCGTAGCGGACCGCGAAGGGCTTGCGGCCGTGCACGGCCAGGTAGTTGTCGACCACCAGGAGGTCCCCGCGTTCGACGACCACGGCGTGCTGCACCCGCTCCAGCTCGGCCATCAGCGCGTGCAGGGCCCGCTCGGCACCCAGCCGGCCCTCGACCACCCGCATGAAGGGCAGGTCGATCCGCAGGTACGGGCGCTCGCGGTCGCCGAAGAGCACCGGCACCGGCACGGGGTTGCGCTGCATCTCCTCGACCCGGGCCAGCGCCGGGTGGTCGGGGTAGCGCAGCCGCAGCTGCCGCACGTGCTCGTCGTCCGGCATGATCTGGAAGTCCGGGCGCTGGAGGGCGTCGATGTCCTCGTCGTTGAGCTTCACGTCACGGACCGACGACATGATCGTCGGCACCCGGTCGTGGTTCCGGATCCCGAAGAGCATCAGGTAGTCGCAGCGGCCCGGGTGGAAGCCGTCCTCGGTGTGGAACTCCAGCAGGGTCTCGCTGCCGTGGCCGCTCTGGCGCTGTTCGTCCCCGCGGATCGGCAGGATGTTCTGGATCATGCGGCCGAGCTGGAGCGTGGAGAAGGTGAAGGGGTCGCCGAGCGCCGTGGCGCACATGGCCAGGAAGATCTCCTGCTCCAGGGTGGTGTCCGAGCCGGCCTGCTCCCAGTGGACGGGGGTGGGGCCGACCTCGGCGTCGTCCACGGGGAAGCCGTGGATCAGCAGGCCGGCCGAGGACTCGGTGCGTCGGAAGGTCTCGAGGAACAGCCGCAGCCGGGGCGGCAGGGCGGCGTCCGCGAAGCGGTTGGCGTCGTGGTCGTAGTCCCGGGGGGCCGCGGGGTCCCCCAGCGTGCCGGCCAGCCGGGCCGCACCCTCTCTTATCTGCGCCACTTCGGTATCGGACAACTCGTACTGGGCGATGGTCTCTTCAATCATGGAATTCGGCTCTTCCTGAACGGGCCTGAGCATCGGGCGTCAGTGCGGGTGCGGAGGAGGCGGTCTCCCCAGGCGACCGCCGGGCCGATGTTTCACGTGAAACAGGCGGATGTTTCACGTGAAACAACGGAAGGTTGAGCCCCAACCCCTGGGGTGGATCAGCTGAAGCGGGGATCCCGGGCGAGCACATCGGCGATCGCGGCCAGCGGTTCCGGCCGGGTCATGTCGAGGTGTTCGCAGGTGACGTCGTGGCCGGCGATCCGCCCGGTGACGTACGGACCCCAGTCGTCGGGTACCGGAGCGCCGGGGTCCCGGCCCTCGGTGGCGGTGAAGTGCAGCAGGTCTCCGGTGAACCGGCCCGGGCGGGCCGACTCGACCAGGGCGACGGTCCGGGCGGCGGCCGCCGCGAGCGCGGACACGAAGCCGGGGTCGAGTCCGGCGCCGGCACCTCCCTCGCCCTCCCGGCCGAGGAACCCGGCGATCTCCTCGGGGGCGAAGGCCGTGCCCCCGTCCTCGCCGCGGCCCATCGGGTAGGAGTCGAGCAGGGCCAGGACGGCCACGCTCTCCCCCCGCTCCTGGAGCCGGACGGCCATCGCATGGGCGATGTTGCCGCCCAGCGACCAGCCGAGCAGGTGGTACGGACCGGCCGGCTGGACCGCGCGGATCCGCTCCAGGTAGGCGTCGGCCAGGGCGGCCAGGTCCGGATGGCCCGGGGCCGGGTCCCGGTCCACGTTCAGTCCGTAGACCGGCCGGTCCGGCAGCGCCCCGGCCAGGCCGGCGTAGCACCAGCTGAGGCCGGTGACCGGGTGGACGCAGAAGAGCGGGGCGCGGCCGCCGCGGGTGCTCAGCGGCACCAGCAGGTCGGCGCCGGGTGCCGGGGCGGCGTCCGCTCCGGCCCGGGCGGCCAGCCCGGCCACCGTCGGGGTCTGGAAGAAGGCCTGCACGGTCAGTTCGGGCAGTTCACCGGGGAGTTCGGCACGGATCCGGCTGACCGCCCGGGTGGCGAGGAAGGAGTGGCCGCCCAGGTCGAAGAAGCTGTCGTCCACCCCGACCCGGGGCGTGTCCAGCACCTCGGCGAAGATCTCGCACAGCGCGTGTTCCAGCGCGCTCTCGGGCGCCCGTCCCAGGCCGCCGTACTCGGGGACCGGCAGGGCCGCCCGGTCGAGCTTGCCGTTGGCGGTCCGGGGCAGCACGGCCAGCGGTACGAAGGCCGCCGGGACCATGTACGCGGGCAGCGCCGCGGCCAGGAACCGGCGCAGCTCCGCCGGGTCCGGCGCCTCGGGGCCGGCCGGCACCAGGTAGGCGACCAGCCGCTTGTCGCCGGGCCGGTCCTCGCGGACCACCACCGCGCCGTGTCCGACACCGGGGTGGCGGCCGAGCACCGCGTCGATCTCGCCCAGTTCGATCCGGAAGCCCCGGATCTTGACCTGGTCGTCGACCCGGCCGAGGAATTCGAGGGAGCCGTCGGCCCGCCAGCGGGCCAGGTCGCCGGAGCGGTACATCCGCTCCCCCGACCCGTAGGGCCAGGCCACGAAGCGTTCCGCGGTCAGCCCCGGCCGTCCGGCGTAGCCCCGGGCCAGCCCGTCACCGGCGATGTACAGCTCCCCGGTGACCCCGGTCGGCACCGGTCGCAGCGCCTCGTCGAGGACGTAGACCCGGGCGTTGGAGACCGGCCGTCCGATCACCGGGGTGTCGGTGGCCTCCAGCGGGGTGGTCAGGGTCTCGACGGTGCACTCGGTGGGCCCGTAGAAGTTGTGGGCCCGGGTGGCGGGCTCGGCCAGCAGCCGGCGCCACAGCGGCTCCGGGATGGCCTCGCCGCCGAAGGTGAGGGTGCGCGGGGTGAGTTCGGGGGTGGAGAGCAGCCCGTGCTCCAGCATCTCCAGCCCGTAGGTCGGGGTGGTGTCGAGGAAGTCCACGCCGTGCCGGCCGGTGTACCGGACCATCGCGGCCGGGTCCCGCCGGGTCTGGTCGTCCAGCAGGTGCAGCTCGTGCCCGGCGAAGAGGGCGAGCAGTCCCATCCAGGAGGCGTCGAAGGAGAGCGGCGCGGTGACGGCCACGGTGGCCGCCGCCTTGCCGGTGGCCGCCAGGTGCTCCGCGAACAGGGTCTCCCGGTGGCTGTGGAAGAGGTTGGTCAGCGCCCGGTGCTCCACCGCCACGCCCTTGGGCCGGCCGGTGGAGCCGGAGGTGTAGAGCAGGTACGCGGGGTGCGCGGGCCGCAGCGGGCTCCGCCGGTCGGCGTCCACCGGGTCGGCCGGCGCGGCCGCCCCGTCCCGCCCGGTGGCGCCGCGGTCCAGCAGCAGCACCGGGGCGCTGCCCGAGTACAGCGCGGGGTCCACCGCGGCGGAGGAGAGCACCAGCCGGGGACGGGCGTCCCCGAGCACGTACCCGATCCGGTCCGCCGGGTGGGCCGGGTCCACCGGCACGTACACGGCGCCCGCCTTGAGCACGGCGAGCAGGGCGACCACGGAGGCGACCGACCGGCCGAGCAGCACGGCCACCCGCTCCTCGGGTCCGGCGCCCTGCCGGATCAGCTCCCGGGCGAGGTGGTTGGCCCGGTCGTTGAGCGCGCGGAAGGTGAGCCGTTCCTCGTTGAGGACCAGTGCGGTGGCCTCGGGGCGGGTCCGGGCCTGCTCCTCGAAGAAGAGGTGCACCGGGCGCTCGGCGGCCTCGCCCCGGCCGGTGGCGGTGAAGCCGGCCCAGTCGCCGAGGATCCGGGTGCGTTCGGCGGTGCCGAGGACGTCGGCCGCGCCGACGGGGGCGTCCGGTTCGGCGCTGAGCCGGTCCAGCAGCCGGACCAGCCGCTCGGCGATGGACTCGACGGTGCCGGCGTCGAAGAGGTCGGTGGCGTACTCGATGTTCCAGGCCAGGCCCGCCGGTTCGCCGTCGGCGGCGAACCGCTCCTCGACGCCGAAGAGCAGGTCGAACTCGGCGACGTGCAGGTCGAGCGGGTGCTCGGCGGTCTCCAGACCGGGCAGTTCCAGGGCCCCGCCGGTGCCGTTCTTGAGTAGCAGCATGGTCTGGAAGAGCGGGTGCCGGGCGGTGGACCGCACCGGGTTCACGGCCTCCACCACCCGCTCGAAGGGCAGGTCCTGATGGGCGTAGGCGTCCAGGTCGGCGGTCCGCACCCGGTCCAGCAGCTCCCGGAAGGTCGGGTCCCCGGACAGGTCGGTGCGCAGCACCAGCGTGTTGACGAAGAAGCCGACCAGCTCGTCGAGCGCGTCGTCGGTCCGGCCGGCGATGGCGGTGCCGAGCGGGATGTCCGTGCCCGCCCCCAGCCGGGAGTACAGCGCGGCCAGACCGGCCTGGAGGACCATGAACAGCGTCGTCCCGGTCTCCCGGGCCAGGGTCGACAGCCGGGCGTGCAGCTCGGCCGGCATCCGGGCGGAGACCGCCCCGGCCCGCCCGCCGGCGACCGCCGGCCGCGGCCGGTCCACCGGCAGCTCCAGCTCCTCCGGCAGCCCCGCCAACGCCTCCCGCCAGTGGGCGAGCTGACGCCCGCCCAGGCCGTCCGCGTCGGCCTCGTCCCCCAGCAGCTCCCGCTGCCAGAGGGCGTAGTCGGCGTACTGCACCGGCAGCGGCGACCACGCCGGGGCCGTGCCCGCGGTGCGGGCCGCGTAAGCCGTGGACAGGTCCCGGGCCAGCGGGGCCACGGACCAGCCGTCGCCCGCGATGTGGTGCAGGACCAGGGCGAGCACGTGGTCGTCCTTGCCCAGGCTGAGCAGGGTGGCCCGGACCGGCGTCTCCCGGGCCAGGTCGAAGGCGTACCGGGCGGCCCGGACCAGGTGTCCGGTCAGTTCGCAGGGCGGGCAGGCCGCCACGTGCAGCGGGATCCGGGCACCCTCGACGACCACCTGCCGCGGGACGCCACCGTCGGCCGGGAAGACCGTGCGCAGCGCCTCGTGCCGCTCCGCCACGTCGTCCAGCGCCTGCCGGAGCGCCACCCGGTCCAGCGGACCGCGCAGCCGCAGCGCGAGCGGGATGTTGTACGAGGAACCGCCCTCCTCCCACTCCTGCCCGAACCACAGCCGCTGCTGCGCGTACGACAGGGGCAGCGGGTCCGGCCGCGAGTCCCGGGCCGTCAGCGCCGGCCGGCTCTCCCCGGCGTCCCGCAGGACCGCCGCCAGAGCGGCCACCGTCGGGTTGGCGAAGAGGGTGCGGATGCCGATCTCGACGCCGAGCACCGAGCGGATCCGGCTGGTCAGCCGGGTGGCCATCAGCGAATAGCCGCCCAGGGCGAAGAAGTTGTCCGCCACCCCGACCCGGGGGACGCCCAGCGCCTCGGCGAACAGGGCGCACAGCACCTCCTCGGCGGGGGTCCGCGGGCTCCGGCCGACCGGTGCGGCGGGCGCCGGGGCCGGGCCGCCCGCCCCGCCGTCCGGGGTGCCGCCGGTGCCGGACGGCAGGCCCAGGTCCAGCCGGCCGTCCCGGTCCCAGCGGCCCAGCCGGCCGGTGCGGTACATGACCGTGCCGGTGCCGCCGTAGGGGTTGGCCACGTAGCGGTCGGCGGGCCGGGCCGGGGCCGCGGGCGCGGCGGTGGCCAGGTAGACCTCGCCGAGCACCCCGGCCGGGACCGGCCGCAGCGCGTCGTCCAGCAGGTAGGCGGTGCGGGTGTTGCGGCTGCCGGCCTCGGCCAGGTCCTGCCACAGCTCCGCCGGGACGGCGGCGCTCCACTCGGTGAGGATCCGGTCGTAGTCGGCCGGGTCGAGGAGTTCGGCGCGGGACACGGGCGCGTCGGGGGCCTCGGTGACGGCCTCCAGGAGGCGGACGAACCCGCGCCCCATGGCCTCGACCGTCGCCCGGTCGTACAGGTCGGTGGCGTACTCGAACTCGGCGCCGATGCCCGCCTGCCGCCCCTCCTCGTCGAAGCTCTCGCCGAGGGCGAGGCTGAGGTCGAACTTGGCCGCGCGGTGTTCGACGGGGTGCACTTCGGTGCGGGTGCCGGCCAGTTCGTAGACCCCGTCCTCGGTGTTCTGGAGCAGGATCATGGTCTGGAAGAGGGGGTGCCGGGCGGTGGAGCGCACCGGGTTCACCGCCTCCACCACCCGCTCGAAGGGCAGCTCCTGGTGGGCGTAGGCGTCCAGGTCCGTGGTCCGGACCCGCTCCAGCAGCTCCCGGAAGGTCGGGTCGCCGGACAGGTCGGTGCGCAGCACCAGCGTGTTGACGAAGAAGCCGACCAGCTCGTCCAGCGCGTCGTCGGTCCGGCCGGCGATGGCGGTGCCGAGCGGGATGTCCGTGCCGGCACCGAGCCGCGAGTACAGCGCGGCCAGACCCGCCTGGAGGACCATGAAGAGGGTGGTGCCGGTCTCCCGGGCCAGCGAGGAGAGCCGGGCGTGCAGCTCGGCGGGGATCCAGGCGGAGACCGCCTCGGCCCGCCCGCTGGCGACCGCCGGCCGCGGCCGGTCCACCGGCAGCTCCAGCTCGTCGGGCAGCCCGGCCAACGCCTCGCGCCAGTGGGCGAGCTGACGCCCGCCCAGGCTGTCGGGGTCGGACTCGTCGCCCAGCAGCTCCCGCTGCCAGAGGGCGTAGTCGGCGTACTGCACCGGCAGCGGCGACCACGCCGGGGTGTGCCAGGCGGTCCGGGCCGCGTAGGCCGTGGACAGGTCCCGGGCCAGCGGGGCCATGGACCAGCCGTCACCGGCGATGTGGTGCAGGAGCAGCACCAGGACGTGGTCCTCGGTGCCCAGTTCCAGCAGCTCGGTGCGGAAGGGCAGTTCGGCCGCCAGGTCGAAGGGGTGCGCGGCGGCCCGGGCGATGGTGGCGTCCAGCTCGTCCGCGGTGACCGTGGTCACCCGGAGCGGGATCCGGGCGCCGGTCACGATCTCCTGCCGGGGGACGCCCCGGTCGGCCGGGAAGACGGTGCGCAGCGCCTCGTGCCGCTCCGCCACGTCGTCCAGCGCGGCCTGCAGCGCCGCCCGGTCCAGCGGACCGCGCAGCCGCAGGGCCAGCGGGATGTTGTACGAGGAGCCGCCCTCCTCCCACTCGCGGGCGAACCACAGCCGCTGCTGGGCGTACGACAGCGGCAGCGGGTCCGGCCGCAGCGCGGGCGCGGTCAGCGCCGACCGGCCGCCGGTCCGCGGGGCCAGCCCGGCCGCCAGCCCGGCCACGGTCGGGGCGGCGAACAGGTCCCGCAGCCCCAGCTCCGCGCCGAGCACCGAGCGGATCCGGCTGATCAGCCGGGTGGCGGAGAGCGAGTGGCCGCCGATGTCGAAGAAGTTCTCCTCGGCGCCGACCCGGGAGATGCCCAGCACCTCGGCGAAGAGGCCGCACAGCACCTCCTCCTCCGGGGTGCGCGGACCGCGGCCCGCGGCACTGCCGCCGACCAGCGGCTCGGGCAGGGCCCGCCGGTCGAGCTTGCCGTTCGCCGTGAGCGGCAGCGCGTCCAGCACCACCACGGCCGCCGGGACCATGTATTCGGGCAGCGCCCGGCCCACGAAGCGGCGCAGTTCCTCCGCGTCGAGGGTGCCGCCCTCGACCGGGACGGCGTAGGCGACCAGCCGCTTCTCGCCGGGCCGGTCCTCACGGGCCATGACGTGCGTCTGGACGATGCCGGGGAAGCGGGCCAGGGCGGCCTCGACCTCGCGCGGTTCGATGCGGAAGCCGCGGATCTTGACCTGGTCGTCGAGCCGGCCGATGAACTCCAGCATCCCGTCGGCCCGCCAGCGGGCCAGGTCGCCGGTCCGGTACATCCGGCCGCCGCTCTCGTACGGGCTGGCCACGAACCGCTCCGCGGTCAGCCCCGGGCGGCCCGCGTAGCCGCGGGCCAGGCCCGAGCCGGCCACGTACAGCTCACCGGGCACGCCCACCGGCACCGGCCGCAGCAGCGGGTCGAGCACGTAGGCCCGCTTGCCGGCCAGCGGGGAGCCGATGGAGATGGAGGGCGCGGCCGGGTCCACCTCGCCGATCGCGAAGGAGGTGGTGAAGCCCATGGACTCGACCGGGCCGTAGCCGTTGAGGATCCGCAGCTCCGGGTGCAGATGGCGGGCCCGGGCCACATGGGCCACCGAGGCCGCCTCACCGGCGGTCATCACGGTCCGCAAGCCCGCGAAGAGCTCCGGCCGGTCGTCCACCAGCACGTTGAACAGCGAGGCGGACAGCTGGAGCACGGTCACCCCGTGCTCCACCACCAGCCGCGCCATCTCGTCCAGGTCCGTGCGCCGGCCCACCGGCAGGACCGAGCGGCCCCCGTGGAAGAGCGCGGAGAAGACCTCCAGCGCGAAGGCGTCCCACGAGACCGGCGAGGACTGCAGATAGACGTCGTCCGCGCGGAACTCCAGGTAGTCCGGACCCACGAAGGTCGACACCAGCGCCCGGTGCGGCGCCACCACACCCTTCGGCCGGCCCGTCGAACCGGACGTGAACATCACGCACGCCGCGTCCGCGGCACCCACCGGGAGCCCGAGGTCGGAGCCGTCCAACGCCTCGATGGCTGCCGCCTCGCCGTCCAGCAGCAGGTAGCGGACCGGTGCGCCGAGCGCCCGGGCCTGCTCCTCGCGCGAGACGACCAGCCGGACCCCGGCGTCCTCGACCACCGTCGCCAGCCGCTCGGCCGGGAAGGCCGGGTCCAGCAGCGTGTACGCCCCGCCGGCCTTCAGCACGCCCAGCAGCGCGGCGATCAGGTCCACCGAGCGGGGCAGGTACACGCCCACCGTCTCGCCCGGCCGCACCCCGGTGGCCCGCAGGTGCCGGGCGATCCGGTTGGCGCGGGCGTTGAGCTCCGCGTACGTCAGCCGCTCGGCGCCCTGCACCAGCGCGGTGCGCTCCGGCGCGGTGCGCACGGCCGCCTCGAAGACCTCGGGCACGCCCCGGCCGTCGGGACGGCCCGCCCCGGCGCCGCTCCACCGCGTCTCGATCCGCGCCCGCTCGGCCTCCTCGAGCAGTCCGACCGCCGAGACCTGCTCGTCGGGATCGGCGACCACGGCCGCCAGGAACCGCAGCAGCCGCCCGGTCATGGCCTCCACCGTCGCCCGGTCGTACAGGTCGGTGGCGAACTCCACGTCCCAGCGCAGGCCTTCGGGCGCCCCGGTGGCGCCGGTCTGCTCCTCGACGAAGAAGGTCAGGTCGAACTTGGCGATCTTGTGGTCCAGCGGGTACCGGCCGGCCCGCAGACCGGGGAGGTCCAGGGTCGCCGCCGCGTTGTTCTGGAGCACCAGCATGTTCTGGAAGAGCGGGTGCCGGGCCACCGAGCGGGCCGGGTTCAGCGCCTCCACGACCCGCTCGAAGGGCAGCTCCTGGTGGGCGTACGCGTCCAGGTCCGCGGCTCGCACCCGGTCCAGCAGCTCCCGGAAGGACGGGTCACCGGACACGTCCGTGCGCAGCACCAGCGTGTTGACGAAGAAGCCGACCAGGTCGTCCAGCGCCTCGTCGGTCCGGCCGGCCACCGCGGTGCCCAGCGGGATGTCGGTACCGGCGCCGAGCCGGCTGAACAGCGCGGCCAGACCGGCCTGGAGGACCATGAAGAGGGTGGTCCCGGTCTCCCGGGCCAGCGCCGCCAGCCCGGCGTGCAGCTCGGGCCCGGTGACCGTGGTGACCAGGTCGCCGCGGTGCGAGGCGACCGGCGGCCGGGGCCGGTCCATGGGCAGTTCCAGCTCCTCCGGCACCCCGGCCAGGGCCTGGTTCCAGTAGTGCAGTTGGCGCAGCGCCAGGCTCTGCTCGTCGCGCTGGTCCCCCAGCAGTTCGCGCTGCCAGAGCGCGTAGTCGGCGTACTGGACCGGCAGCGGCGCCCAGTCCGGGCGGGTCCCGGCGACCCGGGCCCCGTAGGCGAGGCCGAGGTCCCGGCCGAGCGGGGCCATGGACCAGCCGTCGCCCGCGATGTGGTGCAGCACCAGCACCAGGACGTGGTCCTCGGGGGCGAGCACCAGCAGTTCGGCCCGCAGCGGGAGTTCGGCGGCCAGGTCGAACTCGTGCGCCCCGGCCCGGCCGACCAGCCCGGCCAGCTCCTCCTCGGTGCACGCGCGGACCAGCAGCCTGATCTCCGGATCGTCGGTGATCTGCTGGCGGGGCTCGCCCTGGACCGAGGGGATGGTGGTGCGCAGCGACTCGTGGCGCCGGGCCACGTCGGTGAGCGCGGCCCGCAGCGCCTCGTGGTCGAGGGCTCCGCGCAGCCGCACGGCCAGCGGGATGTTGTAGGTGGCGCCGCCCTGCTCCCACTCGCGCAGGAACCACAGGCGCTGCTGGGCGTACGACAGCGGGACGGGGTCCGGGCGGTCGGCGGCGACCAGGGCGGGCCGGCGCGGGCCGCCCTCGCGCAGCGCCTCGGCGAGCCCGGCGACGGTGGGCCGGGCGAAGAGCGCCCGGATGCCGAGTTCGGCGCCCAGGGCCGAACGGATCCGGCTGATCAGCCGAGTGACCAGCAGTGAGTGCCCGCCGAGGGTGAAGAAGCTGTCGTCCACGCCGACCCGCTCGATGCCCAGCACCTCGGCGAAGAGGCCGCACAGCACCTCCTCCTCGGGGGTGCGCGGGCCGCGGCCGGCGGGGGCGCCGGCCACCGGGGCGGGCAGGGCCCGCCGGTCGAGCTTGCCGTTCGCCGTGAGCGGCAGCGCGTCCAGCACCACCACGGCCGCCGGGACCATGTACTCGGGCAGCGCCCGGCCCAGCGACTCGCGGAGCGCGGCCGGGTCCAGCCGCACCCCGTCGGCGGGTACCGCGTAGGCGACGAGCCGCCGGTCACCGGGGCGGTCCTCGCGCACCACGACGGCGCTCTGGACCAGGCCCGGGAAGCGGGCCAGGGCGGCCTCGACCTCGCGGGGCTCGATGCGGAAGCCGCGGATCTTGACCTGGTCGTCGAGCCGGCCGAGGAATTCGAGGGAGCCGTCCGGGCGCAGCCGGGCCCGGTCGCCGGTCCGGTACATCCGCTCGCCGGGGGCGAAGGGGCTGGCCACGAAGCGTTCCGCGGTGAGTCCGGGGCGGCCCGCGTAGCCGCGGGCCAGGCCCGAGCCGGCCACGTACAGCTCACCGGGCACGCCGGCCGGGACGGGTTGCAGCTGCGCGTCGAGCAGGTGGGCGCGCTTGCCCGCCAGCGGGGAGCCGATCGGGATCGACGCGGCGTCCTCGGGCACCCGGCCGATCGCGTGGGAGGTGGTGAAGCCCATGGATTCGACCGGGCCGTAGCCGTTGAGGATCCGCAGCTCCGGGTGGAGTGCCCGGGCCCGGGCCACATGGGCCACCGAGGCCGCCTCGCCGGCGGTCATCACGGTCCGCAGGCCCGCGAAGAGCTCCGGCCGGTCGTCGACCAGCACGTTGAAGAGCGAGGCGGACAGCTGGAGCACGGTCACCCCGTGGTCCACCACCAGCCGCGCCATCTCGTCCAGGTCGGTCCGGGGGCTGGCGGGGAGCACGGTGTGCCCGCCGTGGAAGAGCGCGGAGAAGACCTCCAGCGCGAAGGCGTCCCAGGACACCGGCGAGGACTGCAGGTAGACGTCGTCCGCGCGGAACTCCAGGTAGTCCGGACCCACGAAGGTGGAGACCAGCGCCCGGTGCGGCGCCACCACGCCCTTCGGCCGGCCCGTCGAACCGGACGTGAACATCACGCACGCCGCGTCCGTCGCGCCCACCGGGAGCCCCAGGCCGGAGCCGTCCAGCGCCGCGATGGCGGCGGCCTCCTCGTCGAGCAGGACGTAGGAGGGCCCCGCGCCCAGCCGCCCGGCGGCCTCCCGGCGGGAGATCACCCGGCGGACCCCGGCGTCCTCGATGACGGCGGTCAGCCGCTCGGCCGGGAAGGCCTGGTCCAGCAGCGTGTAGGCGGCCCCGGCCTTCAGCACGCCCAGCAGCGCGGCGATCAGGTCGGTGCCCCGCTCCAGGTGCACGCCGACGGTCTCGCCGCGGCGCACGCCGTCCGCGCGCAGCCGCCGGGCGATCCGGTTGGCGCGGGTGTCGAGCTCCGCGTACGTCACCCGCTCGGCACCCTGCACCAGTGCGGTGCGGTCGGGCCCGCGGCGCACCGCGGCCTCGAAGACCGCCGGCACGCTCCGGTCGTCGGGCGCCCCGGCCAGGGCCCCGCTCCACTCCTCGATCCGGGCCAGCTCCGCCCCCTCCAGCAGCCCGGCCGCCGAGACCCGGCCGTCCGGGTCGGCGACCACCGCGGCCAGCAGCCGCAGCAGCCGGCCGGTCATGGCCTCCACCGTCGCCCGGTCGTACAGGTCGGTGGCGAACTCCACGTCCCAGCGCAGGCCTTCGGCCGTCTCGGCCACGAAGAAGGTGAGGTCGAACTTGGCGGCCCGCTGCTCCAGCGGGTGCGGCTCGGCGGTGGCGCCGGTGAACTCGTAGACCCCGTCGGTGTTGTTCTGCAGGACGACCATGGTCTGGAAGAGCGGGTGGCGGGCGGCCGAGCGGGCCGGGTTCAGCGCCTCCACGACCCGCTCGAAGGGCAGGTCCTGGTGCGCGTACGCCTCCAGGTCGGTGGCCCGGACCCGCTCCAGCAGCTCCCGGAAGGTCGGGTCGCCGGACAGGTCGGTGCGCAGCACCAGCGTGTTGACGAAGAAGCCGACCAGCTCGTCCAGCGCCTCGTCGGAGCGTCCGGCCACGGCCGTGCCCAGCGGGATGTCGGTGCCCGCGCCCAGCCGGGAGAGCAGGGCGGCCACCGCCGCGTGCAGGACCATGAAGAGCGTGCTGCCGGTCTCCCGGGCCAGTGCGGTCAGCCCCGCGTGCAGCTCGGGGGCGACCAGCGCGGTGACCACCTCGCCGCGGTGCGAGGCCACCGCCGGACGCGGCCGGTCCAGCGGCATCTCCAGCTCCTCGGGGGCGCCGGCCAGCCGCTCGCTCCAGTAGCCGAGCTGCCGGGCGCCGGTGCTCCGCGGGTCGCGCTCCTCGCCCAGCAGTTCCCGCTGCCAGAGCGTGTAGTCCGCGTACTGCACCGGCAGCGGCGCCCACTGCGGCCGGTCGCCGGTCAGCCGGGCGGCGTACGCCGTGCCCAGGTCGCGGGCCAGCGGGGCGAGCGACCAGCCGTCACCCGCGATGTGGTGCAGGACCAGCACCAGGACGTGGTCCTCGGGGGCCAGCTCCAGCAGCTCCGCGTGCAGCGGCAGCCCGGCCGCCAGGTCGAACTCGTGCCCGGCCGCGGCCCGTACCAGCCGCCCGAGCGCGTCGTCCGGGGCGTCGGCGGGGACCCGGGTGAGCCGCAGGACCGGCTCGGCCACCGGCTCGACGTGCTGGTACGGCTCACCGGACCGGGCCGGGTAGCGGGTGCGCAGCGCCTCGTGGCGGCCGGTGACGTCGGCGAGCGCGGCCTGCAGGGCGTCCGCGTCCAGCGGCCCGCGCAGCCGCAGGGCGAGGGGGATGTTGTAGGTCGAGCCGCCCTCCTCCCACTCCCGCAGGAACCACAGCCGCAGCTGCGCGTACGACAGCGGCAGCGGGTCGGGCCGGGAGTCGGCGGCGGTCAGCGCCGGCCGGCGCTCGCCGCCCTCGCGCAGGATCGCCGCCAGGCCGGCCACCGTCGGGTGGGCGAAGAGCGCGGGGAAGGGCACCTCCGCGCCCAGGACCGCGCGGATCCGGCTGATCAGCGTCATCCCGCGCAGCGAACTGCCGCCCAGCTCGAAGAAGTTCTGGTCGATGCCCACCCGGTCCAGGCCGAGCAGGCCCTCGAAGAGGCCGCACAGCACCTCCTCCTCGGCGGTGCGCGGGCCGCGCAGCCCCTCGGCCGCCCCGGCCGCGGGAGCGGGCAGCGCCTTGCGGTCCACCTTGCCGTTGGAGTTGAGCGGCAGCGCCTCCAGCACCACGAACGCAGCCGGCACCATGTACGCGGGCAGCGCCTCGGCGGTGTGGGCGCGCAGCGCGGCCGGGTCGAGCGCCGCGCCCTCGGCGGGCACGACGTAGGCGACCAGCCGCTGGTCCCCGGGCCGGTCCTCGCGGACCACGACGGTGCGCAGCCCGACGCCGGGGAAGCGGGCCAGCACGGCTTCGATCTCGCCCAGCTCGATGCGGAAGCCGCGGATCTTGACCTGCTGATCGGCGCGGCCGACGAATTCGATGGTGCCCTCGGGCAGCCAGCGCACCAGGTCACCGGTGCGGTACATGCGCTCGCCGGTCCCGAAGGGGTCGGCCGTGAACCGCTCGGCGGTCAGCGCCGGGCGGGCGGTGTAGCCGCGGGCCAGCCCCTCGCCGGCGATGTAGAGCTCGCCGGTGACCCCGACCGGGACCGGGCGCAGCGCGTCGTCGAGGACGTAGGTGCGCATGTTGTCCATCGGGCGGCCGATGGGGACGGTGGCGCCGACCCGGTGGGGGGCCCGCAGCCGCAGGTAGGTGGCGAAGGTGGTGGTCTCGGTGGGGCCGTAGACGTGCACGAACTCGGTGTCCGGGCACAGGTCGAGAACCCGCTGGATGGCATCGGGCGAGCAGGCCTCGCCGCCGCTCCAGACCTGGCGGACCGAGTCGAAGACCGTGGGGTCCTCCTCGGCGATCAGGTTGAAGAGGGCGGTGGTGAGGAAGACGCTGGTGAGGCCGTGCTCCTCGGTGAGGCTCCGCAGGCAGCGCGCGTCGAGCTGCCCGGCGGGGGCGATCACCGCCTGGTGGCCGGCGAGCAGCGGCACCCAGATCTCGTACGTGGCCGCGTCGAAGGCGTGCGAGGAGTGCACCAGCACCCGCTCCTGGGACCCGTCCGCCCAGCAGTGGTCGCCGGCCAGCGCCAGGATGTCGCGGTGGCTGACAGCCACCCCCTTGGGGGCGCCGGTGGAGCCGGAGGTGAACATCACGTACGCGAGCCGGCCGGGCTCGATCGCGACCTCCGGCGCGGTGTCGGGCAGCTCGCCGGCGTCCGGGTCGGCGTCCACGAGCAGGGTGCGGACCAGCCCGTCGAAGGCGTCCCCCGGGGTGGTGGCCAGGTCGGTCAGGAGCACCGGGGCCCCGGTCTGCTCGATGACGGAGCGCATCCGCGCCTCGGGGTAGGTGGCGTGCAGCGGCACGTACGCGCCGCCCGCCTTGAGCACCGCGAGGAGGGCCGTGACCAGGTCGGCGGAGCGCTCCATCAGGACGGCCACCGCGGTCTCGGCTCCGACGCCCAGCCCGGTCAGGCGGTGCGCCAGCCGGTTGGCCCGGCGGTCCAGCTCCGCGTACGAGACCGGGCCCGCGGCGGTCCGCAGGGCGGTGGCGTCCGGGGTGCGGGCGGCCTGGGCGGCGAAGGCCTCGGCGACGTTCCGGGGGCGGCCGGTGGTGTCCCGCGCGGTGGCGTTCCAGGTCTCGAGGACGGTGTGGCGGGCGGCGGGGGACAGCAGCTCCAGCCCGGCGGCCGGCCGGTCGGCGCCGGCGCCGGCCGCGGAGTCCAGGAAGGTGCGGAAGGCGTCGGTGAGCAGGGCGAGTTCGGCGGGCCCGGCGCTGCCGGGCGCGGCGTGCAGGGTGAGCCGGCGGTGCGGGGCGTCGAGGACGAAGGCCAGGCCCTCGGCGGGCTCGGGGCTCCGGCCGTCGGCGAGGAGGGCGAGCGGGCCGGCGGGCCCGTAGCCGGCGCTGCCGCGCCGGGGCAGCAGCGCGGCCAACTCCGCGGGGGCGATCCCGGCGTGCTCGCGGGCCTCGGCGGACCCGGCCGCCGCACGGGCGGCCAGGGTCCGCAGGGAGGTGCCGGGGTCGGCGTCCAGCCGGACCGGGAGCGCCCGGTGGCCGGCTGCCGGTACGGCCACCAGCTGGTCGGCGGCCGAGGTCATACGGGCGAGGAAGGCGGCGGTGAGTGCGGTGAACAGGTCCTCGGGACCGGTGCCGGTCTCGGCGGCCAGGGCCGCCAGGCCCTCGGCGGTACCGGGCGCCAGCTCCGCTTCCAGGAGCACGGGTCCGGCCGCCGCGGCGGCCGGCGGTTCACCTCCGGCGTCCGTGACGGGCAGCAGCGGCCCGGTCTGCTCGGCACGTCCGGCAAGCCGCTCCTGCCACCACTGCTGCTCGTCACGATCGGTCGACATCTTCTTCACTCCACCTTTTCTCGTGCTTTCTCATGGGATTGCGGGGAAAAGAACCGCGGGCGCGGACGCCCGCGGGCAGGACGGACCCGCGGGGGCGGACACCGCGGGGCATCGCGTGCGGTCAGGCCGAGAAGACGCCCGGCAGCTTCGGGTAGGCACTGGCTTCCCAGACGTACTGGACGCCGGTGATGTAGCGGGTCAGCCGCTCGAATCCGATACCGAATCCGGCGCTTCCCTGAATTCCCTCCCGCACCATGTCCAGGTACCAGCCGTACTTCGCCGGGTTCTCCCCGGTCTCCCGCATCCGCGTGATGATGCGGGCGTATTCGAATTCCCGCTCGCTGCCGCTGGCGAGTTCGCCGTAGCCCTCGGGGGCCAGCAGGTCGAAGTTGCGCAGCGTGCCGGGCTGCTCGCGGCTCTCGCGGTCGTAGAAGCCGCGGGAGCCCTTGGGGTAGTCGGTGACGAAGAAGGGCCGGGTGGCCTTGCGGGAGAGGCGGGCCTCGCCCTCCCAGTCGATCTCGGCGTGCGGGTCGCCGCCGACCTGGCCGACCGCCTCGCCGTGGCCGATCACGTCGAAGGGGCGCTCCAGCAGGTCCTTGAACGCGTCCGTGTCCCGGCCCAGCCGCTCCAGCTCGCCGGGCATCCGGTCCACCACCTCGCGGACCGCCGCGACGACGATCCCCTGGGCCACGCCCATGATCTGCTCGCGGGTGGCGCCGGCCACCTCGACGTCGATCTGGTGGAACTCGGCGAGGTGCCGGCTGGTGCTCGCCGTCTCCGGCGGCTCCAGGCGGATGTTGGGGGCGATGCAGAAGATCTTGTCGAAGGCGTGCAGCGAGGCCTGCTTGTACAGGATCGCGCTCGTCATGAGCTTGTAGCGGCGCCCGTAGTAGTCGATGTCCACCTGCTTGGCACCGCGGCAACCGGGGTCCGTGACCGGGCCGATGACCGGCGCGTGCAATTCGGTGTAACCGCCCTCGTCCAGGTGCCGGCGTATCGCCATCAGCATGCGGTGCTGAATGCGCAGTACCGTGCGGGTGGTCTCGGAGGAGAGGTGTTCCCGGGGAGTTCCGGGAAGCCGCTGCTCGTGCTGCGTCATATCGCGCCTCGTTTCTTTCGGAATTCCTGCCCAACTGAATCTATTTGCTGGAATTCCCTACGAGCGGCAGTTGCGGGCGGCAGCTTTTCGGCCAGCGGCGGCAGTGCCGCGCGCAGGTACCGGAACGGCCCGTACGGGCCGCGCCCCGGCCGGATCAGACCCGGTCGAGGCGGCGTTCCAGGAAGGCCACGCCCCGGTCGACGGTGATCAGCCGCCAGTGCTGTTTGGCCATGTCGTTGAGCGCCTCGGCCCAGTCGCCGTCACCGGAATCGGCCGACAGCGCTTCGAGGAGCATGGTGGCGTACTCGAACTCACGGGTCTCGGACATGAGGTGTAGGTCCGCCAGGTCGTCGGATCGGTCCCCGGCCGGGGCCGGCCGGGCCGCGCGCTCGAAGGCTTCGCGACGCTGTTCGTCGAGCCGGAGCGCTTCGGCGAGCAGCCGGACGGTGTCCCGGCGGGGCCGCTCGGCGCGCCCCCGCTCGAGGTCGCGGATGGCCCGGACGCTCATTGCGGAGAAGTCCGCGAGCTGTTGCTGCGTCATGCCCTGCCGTGCCCGGTAGAGCTGGAGCAGGGAGCCGAACTGATTCACCTTGCAGGGCGTGTGCACTGCCCCTCCACGGGTTGGGAGAAGTAACGCATGGGGATCGCCGGGCGGGGCGGAGCCCGGTGCGGACTCCGCCCCGGCCGGGGAGGGATGAAGCAGGAGGGAAGAACGGGAAGAGCAGGAAGGAGAAGGGAGGGGACTAGTCCCAGCCGGTGGTGTCCTTGGACGTGCTGGGGCTCGGGGTGGGGGTGGCCTCCTCGCCGCCCTGGACCTTGTCCCAGCCGGTGGTGTCCTTGGAGGTGGTCGGGCTCGGGGTGGGGACGGCGTCCTCGCCGCCCTGCACGGAGTCCCAGCCGGTCGTGTCCTTGGAGGTGGTGGGGCTCGGCGTGGGCACGGCCCCGCCCTGCGTCCCGTTCGTGCCCGGCCCGTCGGCGACGGCGGAGTGCGACGCCCCGCCGCCGGTCACCGAACCCCCGTCGGCCGTGGCCACGGCGGCGACGCCGAGGGCGGGGGTGACGACGAAGGTGAGGACCACGGCGAACTTGGCGAGCGACAGGCGGCTGGACACGACAGACTTCTCCCTCGGTCGGGGTGGTGTGAGGTGTGCGATCACGAGCACGAGCAGTGGTGCCCGGAGGCTGAACGGAGCGTCCCGCGGTTGACGCCCGCCGGCCCGGCCGCCCTTTTCGGTGGCCGCCTCCCTGCCGGTGACACCAGATTCCCGTGCCGTGCGGGTGGCCGCTAGTTCTGTCCGCTGTCCTGATCCTGCACTCGCATAGTCCGTCCATCCCGGCCTGGGCCGATGACCAGACGGTCGAAGAACTCCGCGACCAGGGCGCCTCCGCAGCCGTGCAGCCGGGCCTCTCTGAGGGCGGGTTCTCCGGCCACCGCCCGCTCGACGACGGACAGCGCCACCGACTCCGCGGCGAGCAGCGAATCGGCGGTCACGAAGAAGCCGAGGGTGACCAGTCCGCCCTCGCCGGGGTGGACGCTGATGTGCTCGAGACGCTCTTCGGGGACCGCGTGGGCACGGAAGATCTCCCGCAGGCCAGGGCCCTCGGGACACTCTCCGGGCACGACGAGGCGTACGTGAACCAGATGCATCCATCGAGCTTGCGCAGCCCCGCCCAGCCCAACAAGGCGAAGCCGGGGGACGCTGTATGCCCGGTCATAAACCGGCCACCGCGCCCCTTGCCGAGCAGGCCCTCCGGCCATATCCGCGAGCTGGCGAACTCCAGTTGTATTCAACCGGCGCTTGACGTGTTTTGATGCCATACGTCAACTCGCTGGGGGGCTGCATCGTGTTGGACGCACTTGGCTTGGACGACTCTTGCGCTGACGTGTACCGGACCCTGCTCGCCCAACCACAGGCCGATCTCGGCGACTTACGCGTCCGGCTGGGCATCTCCGACGACGAGCTGCGCACCGCGCTCGACAAGCTCAGCGAACTCGCCCTGATCCGCCCCTCTTTGGAAGAACCGCAGCTGTTCCGCGCGGTCGACCCCGAGCTCGGCATCCAGGCGCTGATCGCCCGCCAGCAGGAGCGGCTGGCCGCCGAGCAGCAGCGGGTCGAACGCCTCAGAGTCGCGGCGGTCCAACTGGCCGCCGACTTCGCCGCCAGCCGGCCCCGCAAGACCATGCCCGACGTGGAGCGGCTGGACGGGATCGAGGAGATCCGCGACCGGATCCACGTCCTGGTCCGCGCCGTCACCGTCGAGGTGATGACCCTGGCCCCCGGCGGCGCCCAGAGCGCGGCCAGCATGGAGGCCGCCAAGCCCCAGGACCAGGAACTGCTCGCCCGGGGCGTCCGGATGCGGACCCTCTACCTGGACAGCGTCCGCAACAGCCCCGCCACCGTCTCGTACGCCAAGTGGCTCTCCGAACAGGGCGGCGAGGTGCGCACCGCCACCTCGCTGCCGATCCGCCTGATGATCATGGACCGGAACGTCGCGATCGTGCCCACCGACGGGGAGGACAGCGCCGCCGGCGCCCTGGTCCTCACCGGGAACGGCACGCTCACCGCCCTGTGCGCGCTCTTCGAGTCCATCTGGGACAACGGCGTCCCGCTCGGCACCGGCCAGCGCGAGCGCGAGCGGGACCACCGGGGGCTGATCCCCCAGGAGGCCGAGGCCCTGCGGCTGCTCGGCCAGGGCCTCACCGACGAGGCGGTGGCCAAACGACTGGGCGTCTCACCGCGTACCGCCCGTCGGATCGCCGCCGACCTGCTCGAACTCCTCGGCGCCCGCAGCCGGTTCCAGGCAGGTGCGCGCGCGGTCGCGCGCGGCTGGCTGACCGGCGAGGAGTGACGTTCCTGCAAGCCCTCCGCACGGACTCCGACGCCCTGGGCACGGCACCGGCGGGTGCCAACTGCCGCAACGAACTGCCGCTCTGCGACAGGAGCCGTTCCTAGGGTGCGGACGAGCCAAGGACCACCCGTCCGGCACTTCCACTCAGGAGAGAGGCTTCATGAAGCACACGCGACTCAGCGCCACCGGTGCCGCCGCCGTCATCGCGGCCGGCATCGCCGTCGGTGCCGCCACCCCGGCGACCGCGGCCCCCGCGAAGCCCGAGCGCATCACCTCCACGGCCCAGCTGCACGCCAGCCTCGCCAAGGCCGTCCTGCAGGAGCAGACCGCCACGGGCGTGCTCGGCGGCGGGGTCGTCGGCCGCGTCTCCACGGCCCGTCTCAGCGGGGACCCGGTGGGGCAGAAGGCCGTCCCGGCGGTCCTCAGCGAGGTACCGGTGGGCCGCGCCGCCTCCCCGGCGGTCTCGGAGCACACGCACGCGGTCGCCCTGAAGGGCATGAGCACCACGTCCGGCACCCACGCCCCCACCTGCTGACCCGGAGGTGAGCACCGTGGGAACCGACGAGTCCACCCGATCCTGGTGCCCCAGCGGCGACCCGCACGCCCCCGAGGCCGTCGTCCTCGGAGTGCGTTCGGGCGAGGCGGGCGAGGTCAGCTACCTGGCCGAGCCCGTGCCCGCGGCGGAGGTCCTGGGCGCCGTCCCGGCAGGGATCGCACCCACCCGGGTCCTGCGCTTCGCCTCGCACTGCGTCTCCAGCTGCATCAACCGGCGGGGCGACGATTGCACCCTGGTCGAGCGGGTGCTGACGCTGCCGCCGAAGCAGGAGACCCGCGCGGTTCCCCGGTGCCACCTGCGGAGCCAGTGCCAGTGGTGGCGGCAGACCGGGGTCGACGCCTGCCACCGCTGTCCGGCCGTGGCCACCGCGCACTACACGGACGACGCCCTGTCCGAGTTGGTCGCCGATCCGTCCACCACCCCCGAGCAGCTGGAGGCCTGGATCGCCGCCGCCGGCTGAGCCCGCCGGCCCACCGGTCGGGGCCGCAGTACACAAAAGACCCCTCTGACCGCGTTTACGCAGGTCAGAGGGGTCTTCTCGTGGAGCCTAGGGGAGTCGAACCCCTGACATCTGCCATGCAAAGACAGCGCTCTACCAACTGAGCTAAGGCCCCGTGAAACGGATGCGGCCGGACCCCTGAAGGGTTCGGCGACTTCCGCAGACCAGAGTACCGGGTCTCCCCCCGTATCCCGCAAAATGATAGGGACTCCCGGTCCGCAACCACTCTCCGTAAGATGCTCGCGAGGTTCGCACCAGCGAAGGGGAGTAGTAAGTGGATGCAGTGCAGCAAGAGGCCACGGCCAGAGCCAGAGAGCTCCAGCGGAGTTGGTACGGAGAGCCCCTCGGTGCCCTCTTCCGCCGGCTCATAGATGACCTCGGTCTGAACCAGGCCCGGCTCGCCGCCGTGCTCGGGCTGTCGGCTCCCATGCTGTCGCAGTTGATGAGCGGCCAGCGTGCCAAGATCGGCAATCCCGCCGTGGTCCAGCGCGTCCAGGCGCTCCAGGAGCTCGCCGGCCTGGTGGCCGACGGCAGCGTCAGCGCGGTGGAGGCCACCGACCGCATGGACGAGATCAAGAAGACCCAGGGCGGTTCCGTCCTGAGCAACACCACCCAGCCCACCGTCAGTTCCGGGGCGCCCACCGTGCGGCGCGTGGTCCGCGAGATCCAGTCGCTGCTGCGCTCGGTCTCCGCGGCCGGGGACATCATCGATGCGGCGGATTCCCTCGCCCCCACCCATCCGGAACTGGCAGAGTTCCTTCGGGTGTACGGCGCGGGACGTACGGCGGACGCGGTCGCGCACTACGAGGCGCACCAGAGCTGACACCGGAGGGGGAGCGGGCGCAGCGCGATGGGTGAGGTCTTCGCCGGTCGGTACGAACTGATCGATCCGATCGGACGCGGTGGCGTCGGGGCCGTCTGGCGTGCCTGGGACCAGCGCCGCAAGCGCTACGTCGCGGCCAAGGTGCTCCAGCAGAGCGACGCCCACACCCTGCTGCGCTTCGTGCGCGAGCAAGCCCTGCGCATCGACCACCCCCACGTCCTGGCCCCGGCCAGCTGGGCGGCGGACGACGACAAGGTGTTGTTCACCATGGACCTGGTGAGTGGCGGCTCACTGGCCCATGTGATCGGCGACTACGGCCCGTTGCCCCCGGCGTTCGTCTGCACGCTCCTGGACCAGCTGCTGTCCGGTCTGGCGGCGGTCCACGCCGAAGGGGTCGTGCACCGGGACATCAAGCCGGCCAACATCCTGATGGAGGCGACCGGAACCGGTCGGCCGCACCTGCGGCTGTCCGATTTCGGCATCTCCATGCGCAAGGGCGAGCCCCGGCTCACCGAGACCAACTACGTGGTCGGCACGCCCGGTTATTTTGCTCCCGAACAACTGCTGGGAGCTGAGCCAGACTTCCCGGCCGACCTCTTCGCGGTCGGACTGGTCGCGCTCTACCTCCTGGAGGGCCACAAGCCCGATACGGAGGCCTTGCTCACGCACTTCACCGCACACGGAATTCCGGGCGCCCCACAGGGCATTCCGGAGCCGTTGTGGCAGGTGATCGGCACGCTGCTGCACCCGAACCCCGAAGCCCGCTTCCGGACCGCCACCGGGGCCCGCAAGGCCCTCGCCGCGGCCGTGGAGCTGCTGCCGGCACCGAGGCCGGGCGAGGAACCGGTCGAGGTCTTCGATCAGTTGGGGCCGCTGCCCGAGGGCTTCGGCCCGTTCGGGCCGGACAAGCCCTCCCCGGCCCTCCTCCCGTACGAGCCGGAGCGCACGGCGGGTTCGCCTGTTTCACGTGAAACATCGGCCCCTCCCGGGGAAGCCGTTCCGGCGCCGCCGGACGCGGCCCCCACGGCCACGGTCTACTACCCCGGCGAGCCCACCCAGACCTCGGCCACCCGGGCTCCCGCCCCGCCCGCCGTGGCGCCGCCCGCCGTGGCCCCGGCACCGGCCGCCACCGCGGGCACCCGCCCGTACACGGCCCCGCACCCGCTCGGCCCCGTAGCGGCCCCTGACGGCCCCTCTGCGGCCCACCGGGCGCCCCGTCCGGGGCCACCGGCCACGGTGGCCGTGCCGGTCCTGCTGCTGGCCCTGCTCTGCTTCGCCGTGGGCTTCTGGGCGCTCAGCCAGACCTGAGGGCCCCGGCCGCCCTCCTCAGCCGCCGGCCGGGCGCCGTCGGGCCAGCAGCGTCCAGGCGCCCAGTCCCAGCAGCAGCACGGTCCCGGTGCCGATGCCCCCGGCCGCCACCACCCGCAGCACGGCCCGGTCGTCGGCGGCCGCCGTGGCCTCGGCCGCCGTCTGCCCCTCGGCAGCGGCCCGGAGGTCCGCCGGTGTCACCCCGAAGCCGGCCGCGGCCGCATCCGGCTCCGCGTACCCGGGCCCCTCGGCCCGCGTCCCCTCGAGCCCGACCCGCAGCAGCACCGGCACCGAGCCCGTGGTGAACTCCCCGACCTTCCGGTGCAGGGTCACCGCCACGTAGTGCCAGCCCGCCGCCCGCAGCGGCCGGATGGCCCGGACGTCGGAGAAGCGGTTCTCGTACCGCACCGGCGCCAACGGCCCCAGCGCCAGGCTCAGCTGCTTCCCGTCGTAGAACCCGGACTTGTCGGCCACCTGGCCCCGCACCGGGTTGTAGACCTCCGCGACCAGCCCGTTCGAGGCGTACCCGGAGGTCTTGGTCATCCGGGCGCCCGACAGCTCCACGGACAGGTCCAGTTGCTGCCCCCAGTCCACCGGGACCCGGTAGAAGCGGGTCTGCCCCGGGACCAGGTCGTCCCGCCAGACCCCGGCGGCCAGGGCCCGCGCGTCGTTGAAGCCGGTGCCGCCGGCCCGGGGCACCGGAGTACCCGCCGGGGCCGCCACCGGAGCGGAGGGGTAGGCCGTGGGGCCGGCGGCCGGGGCGTTCCCGCCGGCCCGCGCCGGCTCCCGCATGACCCGGAGCTCCATGGGCCAGCGGCCGCGGTCGGACTCCTTGCCGGTGCTGCGGGTGACCTTCACGTAGTACGGGCCGGCCGTCTGGCACTCCCCGTCCTCCTGGAGCCGCCGTACCGCCACCGCGGCCAACGGCCGGGCCTGGTCGGCGGCGAAGCCGGCCTGCCCGGCGGTGGTGCACTCCCGCCCGCCGGTGCTCATCAGCACCACGTCGATCCCGTCGGCGTACGAGACCGCGGCGCCCGGGCCGGGCAGCACCGTCGCCGAGACGTAGACGCTGGAGTCCGCGTCCAGTTCCAGACGGTAGAAGCGTTCCTCGGCCGGGCCGAGGGAGTCCTCGTAGGTCCCCCCGACGGCCAGCGCGCCGGCGGTGGCCGTACTGGCGCCGCCCTGGGCCCGCTCAGCGCCGGGCGCGGTCCGGTAGGCCCCCGGATCCGCCGGGGCGGCGCTCGCGCCCCCGGCCCCCGCGGCCACCGTCAGCGCCCCCACCAGCACCGCACCGGCCAGAGTCCTGGCACCCAGCCTCGTCACACCCCACCCCGGATTTGCGCACGCAAGCCTAAAGTTAGCAAAGCGGAAGAATCGGCCCCAGAACAGCACAAAGCCCCGGCCGCAGCGGCAGCCGGGGCTTCATGACTCAGCCTTCGGGTCTCACACACCGGAACCTGAGGGCACGGAGTCGGTCGCCTCCGTCCACAGGTCCTGCTCGGCGCGGTCCGCCTGGATCTGGCGGTACACGAGGAGCCCGCCGATGGCGGCCAGTGCGACCAGGAGAAGCTTCTTCACCGCGCGACCTCGTCTTTCGTTGACGTAGGGGACTTCTGGCGCCCGACTATACACACCGGCCGATACCGATCGGTTACCTAGGGCGGGCCCCAACTCCCGTAACGAGAACGGCCCGGCGGATGATATCCGCCGGGCCGAACCGTACTGTGGGGCTAACAGGATTTGAACCTGTGGCCTCATCCTTATCAGGGATGCGCTCTAACCAACTGAGCTATAGCCCCTCCGCGCCTGCGCGCTGACTCCTGAAGGTTAGCGCACAGACGCGTGAGTTCCCAAATCGCTGGTCAGGCCCCTACTCGTCCTCGGCGAGGGTGAGCTCCACACCGCCCACGAAGCCCGCCGAGAGGTTGTAGACGAAGGCGCCCAGCGTGGCCAGCGCGGTGGCCAGCACCACGTCGATGACCGCGATCACCGAGGTGAAGATGAGCACCCGCGGCAGCGACAGGAACGACTGCAGGTCGAAGCCGTTGCCCTCGTTGGACCCGGTGGCCTCGCTGATGGTGCCGCCGACGGTCGAGAAGACGCCCATGGCGTCCATGACCATCCACAGCACGCTGGCGGCGATGATCGTGCAGATGCCCAGCGCGATGGACAGCAGGAAGCTGACCTTCATCACCGACCAGGGGTCGGCCTTGGCCACCCGGAGGCGGGCCTTGCGCGTCCGGGGTGCCGTACGGGCCCCGGTACGCGCCACGCGCTGCTGCTGCTCGCCGCGCTGCGCCCCCGGCCCACCAGGGGCCGGGTACGCCTGCGGCGGGTGGTACGGACCGGCAGCCTGCGGCTGCGGCCCTCGGGTGTCGGTCACGGTTCCCCCCCTGCCTTCGTCGGCGGGGGTGCCCCCACCCTCGGAGTCCGCGGCGGGGCCACGGGCACCGTTAGCTCCAGTCGTGGCCGATCCGGCGCCCGTGGCTCCACTCACGCTCTACTCCTACTGCTCCCCGGCCGAGGGCTGCGTGCCCTCGGCGGCCTCGGTGGCCTCGGTGGCCTGTGCTTCCGCGGCCTGTCCCTCGACTGCTTCGGTCTCGTCGACCTCGTCAGCCTCCTGACCGGCCTCGGCGTTGCGGGCGATGCCGACCACGGCATCACGCTTGCCCAGGTTGATCAGCTGGACGCCCATGGTGTCACGGCCGGTCTCCCGGACTTCGTTGACTCGCGTACGAATCACACCACCGCTGAGCGTGATGGCGAGGATCTCGTCCGTTTCCTCCACCACCAGCGCTCCGACGAGGGAGCCCCGGTCCTCCACGATCTTGGCGGCCTTGATTCCGAGGCCGCCACGACCCTGGACGCGGTACTCGTCCACGGGGGTGCGCTTGGCGTATCCCCCGTCCGTCGCGGTGAAGACGAAAGTACCGGGCCGGACGACATTCATCGAGAGCAGTTCGTCGCCCTCGCGGAAGCTCATGCCCTTCACACCGGAGGTGGCACGGCCCATCGGGCGCAGCGCGTCGTCCGTGGCGGTGAAGCGGATGGACTGCGCCTTCTTGCTGATGAGCAGGAGGTCGTCGTCGGCCGAGACCAGCTCGGCGCCGATCAGCTCGTCGTCGCTGCCGTCCTCCGTCTCCCGGAGGTTGATCGCGATCACACCACCCGAACGGGGCGAGTCGTAGTCCTTGAGCGCCGTCTTCTTCACCAGGCCGCCCTTGGTGGCCAGGATCAGGTACGGGGCCGCCTCGTAGTCGCGGATCGCGAGGATCTGGGCGATCTTCTCGTCCGGCTGGAAGGCCAGCAGGTTGGCCACGTGCTGGCCGCGGGCGTCACGGCCGGCGTCCGGCAGCTCGTAGGCCTTGGCGCGGTAGACCCGGCCCTTGTTCGTGAAGAACAGCAGCCAGTGGTGCGTAGTGGAGACGAAGAAGTGGTCGACCAGGTCGTCCTGCTTCAGCTTCGTGCCGCGCACGCCCTTGCCGCCGCGCTTCTGCGAGCGGTAGTCCTCGGTCTTGGTGCGCTTGACGTAGCCGCCGTGGGTGATCGTGACGACGATGTCCTCTTCGGCGATCAGGTCCTCGATGGACATGTCGCCGTCGAAGGGCACCAGCTTGGAGCGCCGGTCGTCGCCGAACTTCTCGACGATGGCCGCCAGCTCCTCGCTGACGATCTGGCGCTGCTTCTCGGGCGAGGCCAGGATCGCGTTGTACTCGTTGATCTTCGCCTGGAGCTCGTCGTGCTCGGCGACGATCTTCTGGCGCTCCAGGGCCGCGAGCCGGCGGAGCTGCATCTCCAGGATGGCGTTCGCCTGGATCTCGTCGATCGACAGCAGGCCCATCAGGCCCTCACGGGCGATCTCGACCGTGTTGCTGCGCCGGATCAGCGCGATGACCTCGTCGATCGCGTCCAGGGCCTTGAGCAGACCGCGCAGGATGTGGGCGCGCTCCTCCGCCTTGCGCAGGCGGAAGCGCGTGCGCCGGACGATGACCTCGATCTGGTGCTGCACCCAGTGGCGGATGAAGGCGTCGATCGACAGGGTGCGCGGTACGCCGTCCACCAGCGCGAGCATGTTCGCGCCGAAGTTCGTCTGCAGGTCGGTGTGCTTGTACAGGTTGTTCAGCACGACCTTGGCGACCGCGTCCCGCTTGAGGACGATCACCAGGCGCTGGCCGGTGCGCGAGGAGGTCTCGTCGCGGACGTCGGCGATGCCGCCGACCTTGCCGTCCTTCACCAGGTCGGCGATCTTCTGCGCGAGGTTGTCCGGGTTGACCTGGTACGGGAGTTCGGTGACCACCAGGCACTGGCGGTTCTGGATCTCCTCGACCGCGACCACCGCGCGCATCGTGATGGAGCCGCGACCGGTGCGGTACGCCTCCTCGATGCCCTTGCGGCCCACGACCAGGGCGCCCGAGGGGAAGTCCGGGCCCTTGATGCGCTCGATGAGCGCGTCCTGAAGCTCCTCGTGGGAGGCGTCCGGGTGCTCCAGCGCCCACTGGGCGCCGGCCGCGACCTCGCGCAGGTTGTGCGGCGGGATGTTGGTGGCCATGCCGACCGCGATGCCCGCGGAGCCGTTGACCAGCAGGTTCGGGAAGCGCGACGGCAGGACCGTCGGCTCCTGGTTGCGGCCGTCGTAGTTGTCCTGGAGGTCGACGGTCTCCTCGTCGATGTCCCGGAGCATCTCCATGGCCAGCGGCATCAGCTTGCACTCGGTGTAGCGCATCGCGGCGGCCGGGTCGTTGCCCGGGGAGCCGAAGTTGCCGTTGGAGTCCACCAGCGGCATGCGCAGCGACCACGGCTGGGCCAGGCGGACCAGGGCGTCGTAGATCGAGGTGTCACCGTGCGGGTGGTACGTGCCCATGACGTCGCCGACGACGCGGGCGCACTTGTAGAAGCCCTTCTCGGGCCGGTAGCCGCCGTCGTACATCGCGTACAGCACGCGCCGGTGGACCGGCTTGAGGCCGTCCCGTACGTCGGGCAGCGCGCGGGACACGATGACGGACATCGCGTAGTCGAGGTAGGAGCGCTGCATCTCCGTCTCGAGCCCGACGGGCTCGATGCGCAGCACGGGCTGCTCCTCCGCGGCGTTCTCTGCGGTGGGGGTGGTTTCGTCGGCCATTGCTGGTCAGAGGTCCTTTCAGGCGGTCAGCTGAGCCGACTCAGATGTCGAGGAAGCGAACGTCCTTGGCGTTGCGCTGGATGAAGGAGCGCCGGGCTTCGACGTCCTCACCCATCAGCACCGAGAACAGGTCGTCGGCCTGCGCGGCGTCGTCCAGGGTGACCTGGCCCAGCACGCGGTGGTCGACGTCCATGGTGGTGACGCGCAGCTCCTCGGCGTTCATCTCGCCCAGACCCTTGAAGCGCTGGATCGAGTCTTCCTTGATCCGCTTGCCGTTCTGCTTGCCGAGCTCCACCAACGCGTCGCGCTCGCGGTCCGAGTACGCGTACTCGAAGTCGTCCCGGCCCCACTTGATCTTGTAGAGCGGCGGACGCGACAGGTAGACGTGACCCGCCTCGACCAGCGGCCGCATGAAGCGGAAGAGGAAGGTCAGCAGCAGGGTGTTGATGTGCTGGCCGTCGACGTCGGCGTCCGCCATCAGGATGATCTTGTGATAGCGAAGCTTCTCGATGTCGAAGTCCTCGTGCACACCGGTACCGAAGGCGCTGATCAGCGCCTGGACCTCGGTGTTCTGGAGGATCTTGTCGATCCGGGCCTTCTCGACGTTCAGGATCTTGCCGCGGATCGGCAGGATGGCCTGGTACATCGGGTTGCGGCCGGACTTGGCGCTGCCGCCGGCCGAGTCGCCCTCGACGATGAAGATCTCGCACTTCGTCGGGTCGTTGGACTGGCAGTCCGACAGCTTGCCCGGCAGCGAGGCGCTTTCCAGCAGGCCCTTGCGGCGGGTGAGGTCGCGCGCCTTGCGCGCGGCGACGCGGGCCGTGGCCGCCTGGATCGACTTGCGGACGATGTCCGCGGCCTCGACCGGGTTGCGGTCGAACCAGTCGTTCAGGTGTTCGTGCACGACCTTCTGCACGAAGGTCTTGGCCTCGGTGTTGCCCAGCTTGGTCTTGGTCTGGCCCTCGAACTGCGGCTCGCCCAGCTTCACCGAGATGATCGCCGTCAGACCCTCGCGGATGTCCTCGCCGGCGAGGTTGTCGTCCTTCTCGCGGAGCAGCTTCTTGTCGCGCGCGTAGCGGTTGACCAGACCCGTCAGTGCGGCGCGGAAGCCCTCTTCGTGGGTACCGCCCTCGTGGGTGTGGATCGTGTTCGCGAAGGAGTAGACGCCCTCGGTGTACTGCGAGTTCCACTGCATCGCGATCTCGACCGAGAGCATGCGCTCCTTGTCCTCGGCCTCGACGTCGATGACGGTGGGGTGGATCAGCTCGCCCTTGCGGGCGTTGAGGTACTTCACGAAGTCGACGATGCCGCCCTCGTAGTAGTACTTCACGGTCCGCGCCTTGTTGTCGTCGGCCTCCTCGGCCGAGTCGGCGCCCATCGTCGCCTTCGCAGACTCGCGCTCGTCCGTCAGCGAGAGGGTCAGGCCCTTGTTGAGGAAGGCCATCTCCTGGAAGCGGCGCGACAGCGTCTCGAAGGAGTACTCGGTCGTCTCGAAGATGTCGCCGTCGGCCCAGAAGGTGACGGAGGTGCCCGTCTCGGACGTCTCCTCGTTCTGGAGGAGGGCGGCCGTGGGCGCACCGAGCTTGTAGTCCTGGGTCCAGCGGTAGCCGTCGGTCTTGACCTCGACGGCGACCTTGGTCGACAGGGCGTTCACCACGGACACACCGACGCCGTGCAGACCACCGGAGACGGCGTAGCCGCCGCCGCCGAACTTGCCGCCCGCGTGCAGGACCGTCAGCACGACCTCGACGGCGGGCTTCCCCTCGGACGGCACGATGCCGACCGGGATGCCTCGGCCGTTGTCGATGACGCGGACGCCGCCGTCGGCCAGGATCGTCACGTCGATGGTGTCCGCGTGGCCGGCCAGGGCCTCGTCGACGGAGTTGTCGACGACCTCGTAGACGAGGTGGTGCAGTCCGCGTTCACCGGTCGAGCCGATGTACATGCCGGGTCGCTTGCGGACGGCGTCCAGGCCCTCGAGGACTGTGATCGCGCTGGCGTCGTACGAGGTGGTGACCTCGCCGTTCTCGCCGGCTGTGGACGGAGTGTTCTCGTTGGGGTTGCCGGAATCGGCCACGAAGCGCCCTTTCTGGCACAGCACAGGCCTGACTCCGGGCATGCAACGGTGCAAGCAGGAGGCGGCTGCGTCGATCTGCGTTGTCAGCGTGTTCAAGCGGGATCCCGCCGGCAAGCGGGATTACTTACCAGTCTACCGGTAGCTCTGACATGAATGGGGGTTTGCCGGTACCTGAGTCCGCATGTGCCGCCCTGAACCTCCCGCTGCCGACTCCCCATATCCGGGATGGGGCTCCAAGAGGCTCACGCGGGCATCCAGCGCTTCGGCCTGTCAACCTCTCGCTACCGTGAGGGACACCTCACCGCGCGTGGCCGCCGGAGGGGGCCGCTCAGCCGTACGTGTCACCCGGTCCGGTGGAGCCCGGGGCCCGCAGCCGGCCCTCGTAACGGCGCTCCGCCCCGCTCGGCGGCAGCACCTTGATGAAGCGCACCGTGCCCTGGCCCAGGTCGGCGTTGAGCCGGGCGATCAGCTGCGGGGCCAGCAGCCGCACCTGCGCCATCCAGGCCGAGGAGTCGCAGCGCACGGTCAGCTGGCGGGAGTCCGGGTCCTCCTCGTACTTCTCCGGTACGCAGTGCCGGGCCAGCTCCTCGCCGACGATCTCGGGCCAGCGCTGCATCACGCCGGCCACCGCCATCGGGGACTCCCAGCCGCGCTCGGTCTGCAGCCGGTCCAGGGCCGCCCCCAGCCGCATGGGGTCCCGGCCGTCGGCGCGCGCGCCGGAGCGCAGCCCGGTCCGCCGGGTCTGCTTCTTGCCCGCGGCGGCCTGGCCGCGGGCCCGGGCCGCCTCCCGGGCGGCCACCAGCGCCTGCCGGGCCAGGTCGACGCCGGAGGGCTCGGGGGCCTTGCGGGGCTCCTCGCCGTCGGCGGGCCGGGGGCCGGTCCCGCTCACAGCCGCGTCACCTCGCCGCCCGAGACGGCGTACCGGGCGCCCACCAGCACGTCCGGGACGTCGTCGTCCACCGCGGCGGTGACCAGCACCTGCTCGCCCGGGGCGACCAGCTCGGCCAGCCGCTCCCGGCGCCGCGCGTCCAGCTCGGCGAAGACGTCGTCGAGCACCAGTACCGGCTCGCTGCCCTCCGAGCGCAGCAGGTCGTACGAGGCCAGCCGCAGCGCCAGCGCGTACGACCAGGACTCGCCGTGGCTCGCGTACCCCTTGGCGGGCAGCTCGCCCAGCCGCAGCAGCAGCTCGTCCCGGTGCGGACCGACCAGGGTCACACCCCGCTCGATCTCCTGCTTGCGGGCCTCGGCGAGGGCTGCGGTCAGCGCCTCGTACAGCTGCTCGCGGGAGCCCGGCAGGGCGGCGTCGACCACCTCGCCGGCCGAGCTCCTGTACGCCAGGGACAGCGGGCCGCCGCCCGGGGCCAGCTGCTCGTAGGCCTTGTCGGCCAGCGGCTGGAGGGTGGCGATCAGGTCCAGGCGCTGGGCCAGCAGCTCGGCGCCGGCCCGGGCCAGGTGCTGGTCCCAGACGTCGAGGGTGGACAGGTCCATCGACCGGCCGCCGTGCCGGCGGGCCATCGCGGCGGACTTCAGGAGGGTGTTGCGCTGCTTGAGGACCCGCTCGTAGTCGGAGCGGACGCCCGCCATCCGCGGGGACCGGGCGGTGATCAGCTCGTCGAGGAAGCGGCGGCGCTCCCCGGGGTCGCCCTTGATCAGCGCCAGGTCCTCGGGGGCGAACAGGACGGTGCGCACGATCCCGAGCACGTCACGCGGTCTGACCTGCGAGGACCTGTTGATCCTGGCCCGGTTGGCGCGGCCCGGGTTGAGTTCCAGCTCGACCAGCTGACGGCGCTCGCCCTGGGTCACCGCGGCCCGGACGATCGCCCGCTCGGCCCCCATCCGCACCAGGGGGGCGTCGGAGGAGACCCGGTGGCTGCCGAGGGTGGCGAGGTAGCCGACGGCCTCGACGAGGTTGGTCTTCCCCTGGCCGTTGGGGCCCACGAAGGCGGTGACGCCCGGGTCGAGCGGGACCTCGGCCCGGGCGTAGGAGCGGAAGTCGGCCAGCGACAGGTGCGAGACGTGCATGGTGCGGCCGACCTCCCCCGGCTCCTGCTGTGTCGTCCCCAGCCTGTGGACGGGCCGGGGACCGGTTGTGGACTTACTTCTTCTCGACCGCGTGGCCGCCGAACTGGTTGCGCAGCGCGGCGATCATCTTCATCTGCGGGGAGTCGTCCTGCCGCGAGGCGAAGCGGGCGAACAGCGAGGCGGTGATCGCCGGCAGCGGGACGGCGTGGTCGATCGCGGCCTCGACGGTCCAGCGGCCCTCGCCCGAGTCCTGGGCGAAGCCCTTCAGCCGGTCCAGGTGCTCGTCCTCGTCCAGGGCGTTGACCGCCAGGTCGAGCAGCCAGGAGCGGATGACCGTGCCCTCCTGCCAGGAGCGGAAGATCTCGCGGACGTCGGTGACCGAGTCCACCTTCTCCAGCAGCTCCCAGCCCTCGGCGTAGGCCTGCATCATGGCGTACTCGATGCCGTTGTGGACCATCTTGGCGAAGTGGCCGGCGCCGACCTTGCCGGCGTGCACGGCGCCGAAGTCGCCTTCGGGCTTGAGGGCGTCGAAGACCGGCTGCACCCGGGCGACGTGCTCCTTGTCGCCGCCGTACATCAGCGCGTAGCCGTTCTCCAGGCCCCACACGCCGCCGGAGACGCCGCAGTCGACGAAGCCGATGCCCTTGGCGGCCAGCTCCTCGGCGTGCTTCTCGTCGTCGGTCCAGCGGGAGTTGCCGCCGTCCACGACGACGTCGCCGGGCGAGAGCAGTTCGCCGAGCTCGTCGATCGTGGACTGGGTCGCCTCACCTGCGGGGACCATCACCCACACGACGCGCGGAGCCGGCAGGCCGTCCACAAGCTCCTGGAGGCTGTGGACGTCGGCGAGGTCCGGGTTGCGGTCGTAGCCGATGACGGTGTGGCCGGCGCGGCGGATGCGCTCGCGCATGTTGCCGCCCATCTTGCCGAGACCGATGAGACCGAGCTCCATCAGGTGGTTCCTTAAGTGTGTGTGCAGTTTCGTACCCGCGTCCGAGCCTACGCCCGGACCCGGGTGCACACCGTCCCCCGGACCGCCGCCCGGGGGACGCGCCGCGGGCTCAGCCGGACAGGCGGACCGGCATGATCAGGTACTTGTACGCCTCGTCCGCCTCGGCGTCGACGGCCGGGCGGCCGCTGAGCAGCGCCGGCTTGGTCGAGGTCGTGAAGGAGAGCTGGGCGACCGGGGAGTCGATGGCGCTCAGGCCGTCGAGCAGGAAGGTCGGGTTGAAGGCGATGGAGATGTCGTCGCCGTCGAGCTTGGCGTCCACCCGCTCCACAGCCTGTGCGTCGTCGGAGGAGCCGGCCTCCAGGATCAGCACGCCCTGCTCGAAGCTGAGGCGGACCGGGGTGTTGCGCTCGGCGACCAGGGCCACGCGCTTGACGGCCTCGACGAACGGGGCGGTCTCGATCACCGCGACGGAGTTGAACTCGGTCGGGAAGAGCGTGCGGTACTTCGGCAGGTCGCCCTCGAGCAGGCGGGTGGTGGTGCGCCGGCCGGCGCCCTCGAAACCGATCAGGCCCTCGCCCGCGCCGGAGCCGGAGAGCGCCAGCGTGACGGTGTCGCCGCTGGTCAGGGACTTGGCGGTGTCCAGCAGGGTCTTGGCGGGGACCAGCGCCACGGCGGAGGCGTCCGGGTTCTCCGGCTTCCACAGGAACTCGCGGACCGCGAAGCGGTAGCGGTCGGTGGAGGCGAGGGTGACCCGGTCGCCCTCGATCTCGATGCGCACACCGGTCAGCACCGGGAGCGTGTCGTCGCGGCCGGCGGCGATGGCCACCTGCGCGGCGGCGGAGGCGAAGACCTCACCGGGGACGGTGCCGGTGGCGGTCGGCATCTGCGGCAGCGCCGGGTACTCCTCCACCGGCAGGGTGTGGAGGGTGAAGCGGGAGGAGCCGCAGACCACGGTCGCCCGTACACCGTCTGTGGAAATCTCCACCGGGCGGTTGGGGAGGGCGCGGCAGATGTCGGCGAGCAGGCGGCCGGAGACGAGGACGGTGCCGTCCTCCTCCACGTCGGCCTCGACCGAGACGCGTGCGGAGACCTCGTAGTCGAAGCCCGACAGGCTCAGCGAGCCCTCCTCGGCCTTCAGGAGGAGGCCTGCGAGGACGGGGACCGGCGGCCGGGCCGGCAGGCTGCGGGCCGCCCACGCCACCGCCTCCGCGAGTACGTCGCGCTCCACCCGGATCTTCACCGGAACCGCCTCCTGCTGTTGCTGGCTCGCCCTGCTGGCCTTCGTCGTCGGCTGAATGCCGGAGACCAGTCTGACGTACGGCGCCGACAGTCGGTGCGGCTGGCGGTCAAGTCGAGCCCGAGGTGTCGGGAGGGCCGAGCGACGAGTTGTGCACAGGACCCGCTTGAAAACCGAATCCGAGCTAACTCTCTATGGGGGTAGTAGTAGGCCCTGTGGAAACCGTGGATAACCGCGTCTGCGCAGGTCAGTCCAGGTTTTTTGTCCACCGACCCTGTGGGTGACACCAGTGGACAACCGGGGTGTCCTGTGGAGAAGCGAAAGTTCTGCACAGTCCGTCCCCAGGTCACCCCGGGTACTCCACAGGTCCGTCCCCAGCTTTACCCCGGTTCCCCACAGCCCAATCCTCCGGTCTCGTGTGACGGCTTTCACTCGGGACGGTGATGAGGGGTGGCCGGTTGCCGAACAGTGGACAACCGTGTGGAGAAGCCGGGGAAAGTTGGGGACAAGGGTCCCCAGGCTGTGGGCCACCGGTGGACAACGCTTGTGGAGAGCTTGTGGACAAACTCTTTGTCCACAGCCTGTGGATCTCCGCTGCGCACAATTCCACAGGGTGCTGACCAGGGCTGATACTCCATCAACAGGGTTACCTGTGGACGGAATGTGGGCGACGTCGGGGGTCCCCAGGGTGTGGACGGAAGAAACCCACAAGATCTGTGGAGGACGGCCGTAACCTCGCTGCAAATCGAACAGAGGGCTACGGGAAGGCATCGGTCCCGGGGCGCCGAAACGGCCTCAGCGGGGTCCCGCAGCGCTTCCGGAGGGGCTTTTCGGGCCTCTGGAAGCCGCTGAACGGGCCTCCGGAAGCCGCCGAACAGGTCTCTGGGAGCCGCTGAACGGGACTCTGCGAACCGCCGGACCGGCCCCCGGAAGCCGCTGAACGGACTGCCGGGAGCCGCCGAACGGGTCGCCGCAGACGACGAAGGGGCGCCCCGGGAGGTCCCGGGGCGCCCCTTCGGACGTGGTGTGCGGGCGGGCCGCGTCAGCCGTTCTTGATGCGGTTGGTGAGCTCGGTGACCTGGTTGTAGATGGACCTCCGCTCGGCCATCAGCGCCCGGATCTTGCGGTCCGCGTGCATGACGGTCGTGTGGTCCCGGCCGCCGAACTGCGCGCCGATCTTCGGCAGCGAGAGGTCCGTCAGCTCCCGGCACAGGTACATCGCGATCTGCCGCGCCGTCACCAGCACCCGGCTGCGCGAGGATCCGCACAGGTCGTCCACCGTCAGCCCGAAGTAGTCGGCGGTGGCGGCCATGATGGCGCCGGCGGTGATCTCGGGCGCGGTGTCCTCGCCGCCGGGGATCAGGTTCTTGAGGACGTCCTCGGTCAGCCCCAGGTCCACCGGCTGCCGGTTGAGGCTGGCGAAGGCCGTGACGCGGATCAGCGCGCCCTCGAGCTCGCGGATGTTGCGCGAGATCCGGGACGCGATGAACTCCAGCACCTCCGGCGGGGCGTTGAGCTGCTCCTGGACGGCCTTCTTGCGGAGGATCGCGATCCGGGTCTCCAGCTCGGGCGGCTGGACGTCGGTGATCAGGCCCCACTCGAAGCGGTTGCGCAGCCGGTCCTCCAGGGTGACCAGCTGCTTGGGCGGCCGGTCGGAGGAGAGCACGATCTGCTTGTTCGCGTTGTGGAGCGTGTTGAAGGTGTGGAAGAACTCCTCCTGCGTCGACTCCTTGCTCGCCAGGAACTGGATGTCGTCGACGAGCAGGATGTCCATCTCGCGGTACCGCTTGCGGAAGGCGTCGCCCTTGCCGTCGCGGATGGAGTTGATGAACTCGTTGGTGAACTCCTCCGAGCTCACGTACCGCACCCGGGTGCCCGGGTAGAGGCTGCGGGCGTAGTGGCCGATGGCGTGCAGCAGGTGCGTCTTGCCGAGGCCGGACTCGCCGTAGATGAAGAGCGGGTTGTACGCCTTCGCCGGCGCCTCGGCCACCGCGACCGCGGCCGCGTGGGCGAAGCGGTTCGAGGCACCGATGACGAAGGTGTCGAAGAGGTACTTGGGGTTGAGCCGGGCGGTGGGCTCCACCGGTCCGGACGAGGAACCGGAGGAGGCCGGCGGCGGCGCGGCGGAGGGCCCCCCGGGGCTGCCGGGCGCGGCGGGCCGGCGCGGCTCCGGCGGCTCGGGCCGGTCGCCCCGCTGGTTGTCGTACCCCGAGTCGTACGACGGCTGCTCGTACTGCTTCGGCTCGTAGGGCTTGGGCTCGTACGGGCGCGGCTCGTAGGGGGGCATCGGCTGGTCGTACTGCGACTGCTCGTAGCCGCCGGGGCCGGTGGGGCCGGGCGTGGCGTAGGGGTCGCGGTCCGGGAAGCCGCCGAGCCGGGGCTGCTGCCAGCCGTACTCCTCCTGGGGAGCGGACGGGCGCGGCCAGGCGCCGGGCTCGGGGCGCTGCTGCTGGTAGTCCGGATAGGCCGGGCGGGCCGTGGGCGGCTGGTCGTACGCGTCCTCGTACCGCGGCCGCTCCTGCGGGGCCGGCGGCGCCGGGGCGGGGACCGGCTCGCCGACGGAGTCGTCGACGGTGATCGCGATCCGGATCGGGCGGCCGCACTCACGGCTCAGGGTCTCGCTGATCAGCGGGGCCAGCCGGCCTTCCAGTACGCGCTTGCCCCATTCGTTGGGGACGGCGAGCAGGGCCGTGTCGGCGACCAGCGCGAGCGGCTGGCACCGCTCGACCCACTGCTTGTCCTTGGCCTCGATGCCCTGCGCTCCCTCACCCAGCAGCTGCTCGAGAACCCTGGGCCACACTGCGGCAAGATCGGCAGGTACGTCAGCCACAGGGCACGCTCTCTCACAGGTCCCACGAATGTGTGGTTCTTTGGGACGGTCGGGACAAAAAAATGCGGGGTCAAGCCACGGTAGTCAGCGCGACCCGTGCGGTTCAAGTTGTTGTCCACAGGCTGTGCACAGAGGGGCCCGTGACGGCCTCGGTTTGACCGGATGGCGTAGCCGCGCGTACCGTATCGAGGTCGAGTTGTCGATGGCTGCTGCCGCCTGCCTACCGATGGGCGAAGATCACTCAGTGTGATCGTTTAGCGGTGTCCACTCGGGCGATCACGTGAAGTTCCTCGTGGGCGCACGGTGACAGCCAGGCGATGTAACGCCACACACGATTCATTCTCTGGAGCCCCCGAGTGAGCAAGCGCACCTTCCAGCCGAACAACCGTCGTCGCGCCAAGACCCACGGTTTCCGCCTGCGTATGCGTACCCGTGCCGGCCGCGCGATTCTCGCGAACCGCCGCGCCAAGGGTCGCAGCGCCCTGTCCGCCTAATCGCGCACAGGCCGTGACGTCGTGCTGCCTACCGAAAATCGGCTGAGGCGGCGCGAGGACTTCGCGAACGCGGTACGGCGAGGCCGTCGGGCAGGTCGCCCGCTCCTCGTCGTCCACCTCAGTACCAGCGGTGCAACGGACCCGCACGAGCCGGGGGAGGCAGCTCCCCCGACGCGTGCGGGTTTCGTCGTCAGCAAGGCGGTGGGCGGTGCGGTGGTCCGCACCCAGGTCAAGCGCAGACTGCGCCACCTGATGCGGGACCGACTCATCGACCTGCCCCCCGGTAGCCTGGTGGTGGTCCGCGCGCTGCCCGGATCGGGTGACGCCGACTACGGACAACTTGCCCGGGACCTGGATGCCGCAATCCTGCGGTTGCTGGGAGGCGTGGCTCGATGAAGTACCCGCTGCTCGCTTTGATCAAGCTGTACCAGTGGACGATCAGTCCGCTGCTCGGGCCGGTGTGCCGTTACTACCCCTCGTGCTCGCACTACGGGTACACGGCCATCGACCGGCATGGTGCGGTGAAGGGGACTGCCCTCACCGCCTGGCGGATCCTGCGGTGCAATCCGTGGTCCCCCGGCGGAGTCGACCACGTCCCACCTCGCAAACGCCCGCGTTGGCACGAACAGCTGCGCAGTGCGTTGCGTAGACCTCGCAATGCTCAAGGAGCCTGATTAGTGGACACGATTGCCAGTCTGTTCAGCTTCATCACCTGGCCCGTCTCATGGGTCATCGTCCAGTTCCACAAGCTGTACGGGGCGATCTTCGGCCCGGACACGGGCTGGGCCTGGGGACTGTCCATCGTTTCCCTGGTGATCCTGATCCGCATCTGCCTGATCCCGCTCTTCGTGAAGCAGATCAAGGCCACGCGGGGCATGCAGGCGATCCAGCCGAAGATGAAGGCGATCCAGGAGCGCTACAAGAACGACAAGCAGCGCCAGTCCGAAGAGATGATGAAGCTGTACAAGGAGACGGGTACCAACCCGCTCTCCTCGTGCCTTCCCATCCTGGCGCAGTCCCCGTTCTTCTTCGCGCTCTACCACGTGCTCGCCGGCATCGCCAACGGCAAGCCGATCGGTGTGATCGACGGTCCCCTGCTGGAGAGCGCCCGTCAGGCGCACATCTTCGGCGCTCCCCTCGCGGCCAAGTTCATGGACAGCGAGGAGAAGGTCCAGGCGCTGAACGCCTCGCTGACCGACGTCCGGATCGTGACCGCGGTCATGATCGTCATGATGTCGCTGTCGCAGTTCTACACGCAGCGCCAGCTGATGCAGAAGAACGTCGACCTCTCGGTCAAGACGCCGTTCATGCAGCAGCAGAAGATGCTGATGTACGTCTTCCCGCTGATCTTCGCGGGCATGGGCATCAACTTCCCCGTCGGTGTCCTCGTCTACTGGCTGACCACCAACGTGTGGACCATGGGCCAGCAGATGTACGTGATCAACCAGAACCCGACGCCGGGATCCAAGGCCCAGGACCAGTACCTCCAGCGCCTGCTCAAGCACGTCACCTCGCACGGTGAGGTCAAGGGCCGCCGCCGGAAGAACATCGTCGCGGCGATCGTCGCCAAGGGTCCGGACCGCAACGACAACGAGCGCAAGTTCGTCACCGCGCTGTCCAAGCAGGGCATGGCCGCCCAGGCCGACGGCAACGTGGCCAAGAGTGTCGAGCCCACGTCCGATGCGGACGCGGCGAGCAGCGCGGCCGCCAAGCGGCAGCAGCCCAAGCGGCAGAGCAAGTCGCAGCGCCAGACCCCCAAGCCCTCTTCCAAGAAGTAAGAAGGAGTCCATCCCGTGACGGAAGGCACCACCTCCGCCGCCGCCGAGGGTGGCGACACCCTCACCCGCCTCGAGCAGGAGGGTGAGATCGCGGCCGACTACCTCGAGGGTCTGCTGGACATCGCCGACCTGGACGGCGACATCGACATGGACGTCGAGGCCGACCGCGCCGCCGTGTCGATCATCAGCGACTCGGGCAGCCGCGACCTGCAGAAGCTCGTCGGCCGGGACGGGGAGGTCCTGGAGGCGCTTCAGGAGCTGACCCGGCTCGCCGTGCACCGCGAGACCGGTGACCGCAGCCGCCTGATGCTCGACATCGCCGGCTTCCGGGCCAAGAAGCGCGAGGAGCTGGCGGCCATCGGCGCGAAGGCCGCGGACGAGGTCAAGAGCAGCGGCCAGCCGCTGAAGCTCGACCCGATGACCCCCTTCGAGCGCAAGGTCGTGCACGACGCGGTCGCCGCCGCGGGGCTGCGCAGCGAGTCCGAGGGCGAGGAGCCCGCGCGCTTCGTCGTTGTGCTCCCGGCCTGATCGGTCGCAGAAGTGATCGGCCCCGTCTGTGTCGCAGACGGGGCCGATGTTTGTCAGCCTGGCATTTCAACCTGCACGTGTTGATCACCGCAGAGCGGTACGGAAGGACGGTCCCCGTGACGGAGGCAGCAGCGGAGCTTCCCCCGGCGCCCGAAGAGGCGCGGGCGGTGTTCGGCGAGTATTTCCCGGAAGCCGTCCGGTACGCCGAGCTGCTGGCGGACGCGGGCGTCAAGCGCGGGCTGATCGGGCCCCGGGAGGTTCCCCGGCTCTGGGAGCGGCACCTGCTGAACTGCGCCGTGCTCTCCGAGGTGGTGCCCGAGGGCGTCACCGTCTGCGATGTCGGCTCGGGCGCCGGCCTGCCGGGCATCCCGCTGGCGCTGGTCCGCCGTGACCTGAAGATCACGCTGCTGGAGCCCCTGCTGCGGCGCACCACCTTCCTCCAGGAGGCCGTGGAGCTGCTGGGGCTGGACCACGTCACCGTGGTCCGGGGCCGGGCCGAGGAAATGATGGGCAAGCTCCAGCCGGTGCACGTGGTGACCGCCCGTGCGGTGGCCCCGTTGGACCGGCTCGCGGGCTGGGGCGTACCGCTGCTGCGGCCGTACGGCGAGATGCTGGCGCTCAAGGGCGACACCGCCGATGAGGAGCTGGTGTCGGCGAAGGCCGCGCTGAGCAAGCTGGGCGTGGTCAACACCTCGGTGCTCCAGGTCGGTGAGGGTGTGGTCGACCCGCTCTCCACGGTCGTGCGCGTCGAGGTGGGGGAGAGCCCCGGCGGCGTGCGCTTCGCGGCCAAGCGGGCCAAGGCCGCGCGGGTCGGGCGGACCCGCCGCCGCTGACGGGTCCGGTTCCGGCACGCCGGGGCGCCCCGGCGTGCCGTTGAGGTCGGAACGGTATGGATTTCGGAGTGTCGGGGCGGGTTGATCTTTCCGCGCGTGCATCGTGTTTCACGTGAAACGTCGCTCTCTGCTGCACGGAATCATCAGCCGCGGCCGTGCGGCTACCTCGCCCCGGAACCGCCAGCAGGCCGGGGTGACGGAGTTGTCCACAGCTGTGGATTCATCCACAGGAGTGCGGGCCCCGCTGGTTCGCGACCCCGAAGGCATGGCAGGCTCTGTTCATCCCGAGCCTGAAGTCGAGGAGAGTGAATCCGTGCGGTCCGACGCCAACCTCGCGGGGCCCATGGCCGATCCGGTCCCCGGCCCCCGCACCGAGTCCCCAGGCGGCGATGTTTCACGTGAAACATCGGTGCCGCTGGTGGACGCGGACACACCCATCGGCCGTGCCGCCCAGCTGGCGGTAGAGGCCTTGGGGCGTGCCGGTGAGGGACTTCCCAGGCCGGCGGAGAAGCGGATCATCGTGGTCGCCAACCAGAAGGGCGGCGTGGGCAAGACCACCACGACCGTCAACCTGGCCGCCTCGCTGGCCCTGCACGGTTCGCGGGTGCTGGTCATCGACCTGGACCCGCAGGGCAATGCCTCGACGGCGCTGGGCATCGACCACCACGCGGAGGTCCCCTCGATCTACGACGTGCTGGTCGAGAGCCGGCCGCTGCTGGAGGTCGTCCAGCCGGTGCCGGACGTGGAGGGGCTGTTCTGCGCCCCCGCCACGATCGACCTGGCCGGAGCGGAGATCGAGCTCGTCTCGCTGGTGGCCCGCGAGAGCCGCCTCCAGCGGGCCATCCAGGCCTACGAGCAGCCGCTGGACTACATCCTCATCGACTGCCCGCCGTCCCTCGGGCTCCTCACCGTCAACGCCCTCGTGGCGGGGGCCGAGGTGCTGATCCCGATCCAGTGCGAGTACTACGCGCTCGAGGGGCTGGGTCAGCTGCTGCGCAACGTCGACCTGGTCCGGGCCCACCTCAATCCTGCCCTGCACGTGTCGACCATCCTGCTGACCATGTACGACGGCAGGACGCGGCTGGCCTCGCAGGTGGCGGAGGAGGTGCGGAGCCACTTCGGCAGCGAGGTCCTGCGCACGAGCATCCCGCGTTCGGTCCGCATCTCGGAGGCTCCGAGCTACGGCCAGACGGTGCTCACCTATGACCCGGGCTCCAGCGGCTCGCTCTCGTACCTGGAAGCGGCGCGGGAGCTCGCGCTGCGAGGGGTGGGGATTCAGTACGACGGCCAGCACGCCCACACGGGCGGCGCCGTCACCAGCACACAGAACATGTCGGAGGGGATCCAGTGAGTGAGCGACGTAGAGGGCTCGGGCGGGGGCTCGGCGCTCTGATCCCGGCGGCTCCGACGGAGAAGCCGGGCCCGGCCGTGGGAGCGGGCTCCCTGTCCCCGTCGGCGGTCCCGGTCCTGACCGCGGAGCGCGGGGTGGCGGCAGCCAAGGTGACCGCCCTGCCGCAGAGCGCGGCTCCGCTCGACGCGGAGCTGCCCTCGGCCGCGGTGCCCGAGCCGGCGGAGGTGGCCGGGGCGACCTTCGCCGAGCTGGAGCTGGACTCCATCACCCCGAACCCGCGCCAGCCCCGTGAGGTCTTCGACGAGGACGCCCTGGCCGAGCTGGTCACCTCCATCCAGGAGGTCGGCCTGCTCCAGCCCGTGGTGGTGCGCCGGCTGGGTACCGAGCGCTACGAGCTCGTCATGGGTGAGCGCCGGTGGCGGGCCTGCCGTGAGGCCGGTCTGGAGAAGATCCCCGCGATCATCCGGGCCACGGACGACGAGAAGCTGCTGCTGGACGCCCTCCTGGAGAACCTGCACCGGGCGCAGCTGAACCCCCTGGAGGAGGCGGCGGCCTACGACCAGCTGCTCCAGGACTTCAACTGCACCCACGACCAGCTGGCGGACCGGATCGGCCGGTCCCGGCCGCAGGTCTCCAACACGCTGCGACTGCTGCGGCTCTCGCCCCCCGTCCAGCGCCGGGTGGCCGCCGGGGTGCTCTCCGCCGGTCATGCCCGCGCCCTGCTGTCCGTGGAGGACTCCGGGGAGCAGGACCGGCTGGCCCACCGCATCGTGGCCGAGGGGCTGTCGGTGCGGGCGGTCGAGGAGATCGTGACGCTGATGGGCAGCGAGCCGGCCAGCTCGGTGAAGCCCAAGGGCCCCCGGGCCGGTACCCGGGTCTCCCCGGCGCTGACCGACCTGGCCTCGCGCCTCTCGGACCGCTTCGAGACCCGGGTCAAGGTCGACCTGGGCCAGAAGAAGGGCAAGATCACCGTCGAGTTCGCCTCGATGGAGGACCTGGAGCGGATCCTGAGCACCCTGGCGCCGGGCGAGGGCCGGGTGCTGGAGCAGGGCGCCGGCGAAGGCTGAGCCCCGACGGGACGAAGGAAAGGGCGGGCCTGTGCCCGCCCTTTGCTTTCTCCCGGTGTCGGCCCGGTGACGCGGTGGATACGATGCACACAGGTATGGCGCAACCACTCGGAGACACCTCATGAGGAGGGGGCGGGGGCCATGCGTTCGGTGAGCCGCACCGGCCTGGTGACAGCAGGCCTGGGACTCGGAGCCGTAGGAGGTTTTGTCGGATCATGGGTCGTCGGCTTGTACCGCTCACGCTGGACAACCTCCGGGATCTCCCGAAGCGGTGCCGTGCCTGCGTTTTCTGGGAGCTCGATCCGGTCAGCGGCGAAGCCGCGATAAAGGCCGGCCGCCCCGAGCTGGAGAAGGAGGCGTGGATCTCCGCCGTTCTCCTGGAGTGGGGGTCCTGCGGCCGACTGGTCTACGTGGACGACGTCCCGGTGGGCTTCGTGCTCTATGCCCCGCCCGCCTACGTGCCGCGCTCCACCGCCTTCCCCACCAGCCCGGTCTCCCCCGACGCCGTGCAGCTGATGACCGCCTGGATCGCCCCCGGGTACCAGGGGCAGGGGCTGGGACGCGTCCTCGTGCAGACGGTGGCCAAGGACCTGCTGCGCCGCAGCTTCAAGGCGATCGAGGCCTTCGGGGACGCCCGCTGGGACGGTCCGGCCTGCCTGCTGCCCGCCGAGCACCTGCTCGCGGTCGGGTTCAAGACCGTACGCCCGCACCCGGTGAACCCACGGCTGCGACTGGAGCTGCGCTCCACGCTGTCGTGGAAGGAGGACGTGGAGATGGCCCTGGACCGGCTCCTGGGCGCCGTCCAGAAGGAGCCCGCGCTGCGCCCGCTGTGAGCGGCGCCGGGAGGATCGCGCGGAGAGCCGCGTAGGGGGCCGCTCCAGGAGAGCGGCCCCCTACGACGGAGACCATCAGACCGTGCCGACGGTCAGGCCTTGACCTCGATGAAGCCGTCCAGGTCGCGCAGGATCGCGGCCTTCGGCTTGGCGCCGACGATGGTCTTGGCGACCTCGCCACCCTGGTAGACGTTCAGCGTCGGGATGGACATGACGCCGTACTTGGCGGCCGTGGCCGGGTTCTCGTCGATGTTGAGCTTGACGATCTCGATCTGGTCGCCGTACTCGGCGGAGATGGCCTCCAGCGAGGGGGCGATCTGACGGCACGGGCCGCACCAGGCAGCCCAGAAGTCCACCAGAACGGGCTTCTCGCTCTTGAGGACGTCGGCCTCAAAGGACGCGTCGGTCACTGTCTTCAGGGTGGCCACAGCGGCCTCCTTCTTCTACTGCGGTGGGGTGTGGGAAGAGGGTCAGACGGTCGCGGTCGCGTGCTCCGCGTCGGAGAGCGCGGCGAGGAAGCGCTCCGCGTCCAGGGCGGCGGAGCAGCCGGTGCCGGCGGCGGTGATGGCCTGGCGGTAGGTGTGGTCCACCACGTCACCGGCGCCGAACACACCGGTCAGGTTGGTGCGGGTCGAGGGGGCGTCCACCTTCAGGTAGCCCTCCTCGTCAAGGTCCAGCTGGCCCTTGAACAGCTCGGTCCGCGGGTCGTGGCCAACGGCGATGAAGAGGCCGGTCACCTGGAGCTCGGAGGTCTCGCCGGTCTTGGTGTTGCGCAGGGTCAGGTGTGAGAGCTTCTGCTCGCCGTGCACCTCGGCGACCTCGCTGTCCCAGGCGAACTTGATCTTCGGGTCGGCGAAGGCGCGCTCCTGCATGGCCTTCGAGGCGCGCAGGCTGTCGCGGCGGTGGACGATCGTCACCGACTTCGCGAAGCGCGAGAGGAAGGTCGCCTCCTCCATGGCCGTGTCGCCGCCGCCGACGACGGCGATGTCCTGGTCCTTGAAGAAGAAGCCGTCGCAGGTGGCGCACCAGGAGACACCGCGGCCGGAGAGCGCGTCCTCGTTGGGGAGGCCGAGCTTGCGGTGCTGCGAACCGGTGGTGACGATGACGGCCTTGGCGCGGTGCACGGTGCCGGCGGTGTCGGTGACGGTCTTGATCTCACCGGTCAGGTCGACGGCGACGATGTCGTCCGGGACCAGCTCGGCACCGAAGCGCTCGGCCTGCGCCCGCATGTTGTCCATGAGGTCGGGGCCCATGATCCCGTCACGGAAGCCGGGGAAGTTCTCGACCTCGGTGGTGTTCATCAGGGCGCCACCCGCGGTGACGGCACCCTCGAAGACGAGGGGCTTGAGCGATGCGCGCGCGGTGTACAGGGCGGCGGTGTAACCAGCCGGCCCGGAGCCGATGATGATCACGTTACGAACGTCGCTCACGGGTAAGTTCCTCGTCTCTGCGGACTGCCTGCTGACTACCGGGGGCCGGTGTTTCGGTCTCACCCCACCCAACGGATCCTACGGCGCCGACATTCCCGGACCGATCCGTGTCCAGCAGGGGCGCCGTCAGCTCCGAGGATAGGAACCGGTCAGGAGAACGCTGCCACGCCCCGCCGGATTACCGCTGGTGCACCCGGCGTCCACGACGTAGGCGTCCACACGGGAGCCGTCGCCCGGGTTCGGGAAGACGACGAGGAAGGCCCGCTGTCCCTGGTAGGTGCCCGGTTCCCCGGCCAGCGGGGGCTCGGAACGGCCGGTCGCCTCGGTGACGCAGGTGGGTACGGCGGCGGCCGCGGAGAGTCCGCTCGCGTCCCGGTAGGTCTCCGCGCCGGGGACGTTCGACGCCTTGGGCGCGCTCTTGTCCGTGTCGTCGGCGGTGAGGAGTCGCTGGACGTCCGTCGCCAGCCGTTCGGAGGTGAAGCCCGGACCGGGCGAGTCGGCTGCGCTGACGGCGCTCTGCTTCGTGTCCATGTCTCCGGACGGCAGGTTCTGCACCAGGAACACGGTGAGGGACAGGGCGGCGGCCGCGGCCATGCCCGTGAGGACGGCGAACCGACGCCGGCTCCGGGTGCGGCCCGGGCCGGAGCCGGCACCGGACCGGCCGGCCGGCCGGGTTGAGCCGGGGGCCTGGGGCCGGGGAGCGGTCCGGGGGGTCGATGTTTCACGTGAAACATCGGCTGCGGGGGCGTGGTCCGTATCGGAGCGGTCCCGATCCCGTCCCTCGGGAGAGGTGGCGTCGAGCAGTGCCTCCGCGGCCAGGGCGGCGTCGATCCGGCCGGCGATGTCGGCTGGCATCCGGTGCGGCCCGGGGAGGGTCCCCAGCAGCCCGCGGATCTCCTCCAGGGACGCGAGGACGTCGGCGCACAGGGGGCACTCGGTCAGGTGGAGGCGGACCTCCGTGCTCTTGGCCGGTGAGAGGAGGCCTTCGGTGAGATCGGAGATCTCCGAGACTTCCGGGTGCCGGATCGTGCCGGTCGTGGAACTCACCCTCGCCCACCTCCGCCCTTCACCGCATCGGGGTCCCTGGTATCTGCTGCTGGTGGGACGGATGTCCCCTGCGTCCGGTTCCTTCCCCGGTCGGTGGCGGTGTTACCCCCGCCTTCCCCGCGCAGATGAGTGAGCATGGGGAGAAGTTTCGCCCGGCCACGGGCGCACCGGCTCTTGACCGTGCCGACGGGTACGTCCAGCATCCCCGCCACCTCCGCCACCGGGTAGCCCTGCATGTCCACCAGGACCAGGGCGGCCCGTTGCTCGGGCGGCAGCGTGCCCAGCGCGGCCAGCAGCTCCCGGTGGAGGTCCTGGCGCTCGGCGGGGGCCTCGGCGGACTCGTGGGGCTCCAGCAACCGCTCGAAGTCCTCGGGATCCTCCACGGCCCGGGTCTTGCGGGTGGCTGCCTTGCGGGCCCGGTCCAGGCAGGCGTTCACCGTGATGCGGTGCAGCCAGGTGGTGACCGCCGACTGGCCGCGGAAGGTGTGGGCGGCGCGGTACGCGGAGACCAGGGCGTCCTGCACCGCGTCGGCGGCCTCCTCGCGGTCCCCCAGGGTGCGCAGGGCCACGGCCCAGAGCCGGTCGCGGTGCCGGCGGACGAGCTCACCGAACGCGTCGGGGTCACCCGCGACATGACGGGCCAGGAGGTCCTGGTCGCTGATGTCCCCGAGTGGTGCGTGATCCAACGGTGAGCCCCTCCCCCTGCCGTCGTGTCAGCCGGTGAACTTCACGTCCGTGACGCCCTGCTTGTAGCCGGCCTTGCTGAACTCGTCCACGCCCGACCGGGGTACCTCTGTCAGCCAGAGGACCACGTACCGGGTCTTCACCGGCGTCTTCGCCTTGAGGACCAGTTTGGAGCCCGAGGTGGTTCCCGAGGCGATGGGCTTCATCGCGCTGACGGGCGTGCCCGAGGACATGGAGTCGGCCGCGTAGATCGCCCCGGTGGTGTGGTCGCCGTCGTAGCGCAGCGCTATCGACGCGGCGTCGACCTCGTGCCGGGAGCCGAGATCGAAGACCAGGCCGATGCCCTGCTTGTAGGGCGCCAGCTTGGGGCCTTCGTTGAAGCTCTTGGAGCGCCACCAGGTCGAGCCGTCCCCGTCGACGGCCTTGCCGGCGCCGTCGCTGTTCTGCGGGGTGCCGTCCGGGTAGTACTCCTCGGCGTCCTTGACCGCCAGCGCGACCGGGGCCTTCTTCGGCGGGGTGTCGTCGTCGCTGTCCGTGGTCTGCGAGTGGTTCGCGTCGCCGTTGCCGGACTTGTGCTTGAGGAGGGTGTCGGCCAGCTGCCAGCTGCCCAGTCCCAGGGCGGCGATGAGCAGCGCGGCGACACCCCACTTCAGGGCCCGGCCGGTGCGGCTCTGGAGCGGCGGCGGGGGCGGCGGGACCACCATGGCCTGGGTGACCCCGGGCCGGCTCACCGGGCGCCCGTAGGTGCCCTGCTGGTAGGTCGTGTGCTGGTACTCGGGCGGGGCCGTGAAGACCGGCTCCGGCGGCTTGATGCGCGGCATCGCGGCCACGGCCTTGGCCAGTTCCTCGGGGGTGGTGCAGGGCGGTTCCTGGCGGGACGCGGTGGCGCCGTCGTTGGCGAGGGCGCGCATGGCGATCTCGGCCAGTCCGCGGTGCACACCGGCCCGGACCTGGTCCGGCGGGATCAGCCCGACGCCCTTGGGCAGCCCGGACAGGCCGTAGGCGTCGCTCTCGTAGGGCCACCGCTGGGTGAGGGCGGAGTAGAGCAGCGCACCGATCGCCTCGGTGTCCGCACGCTGGGGGGTCTCGCTCTGGATGCCGCGCAGGGCGGCGTTCACGGCCAGCCCGCGGATCCGGTACTGGCCCGAGGAGGTGCGCAGTATCGCGCTGGGGGTGAGCCGGAGGTGGGCCAGCCCCTCGCGGTGGGCGGCGGCCATCGCCTGGGAGACCTGGCTGACGAGCTGGTAGGCCTCGTGGGCCTCCATGGGGCCGGCCGCCAGGATGGCCGTCAGCTCCGTGGAGTCGGGCAGCCATTCGTGGACGACGTAGACGAGGTCGTTGTCCTCGACGGCGTCGAGGACCTGGACGAAGCGCGGGTCGCCGAGCAGCGCCGAGGAACGGGCGGCGGCGAGGACGGAGCGGGCGCGCGGGTGGTCCGCGGGCAGCAGGTGGACGCCGACCGCACGGCGCAGTTTCTCGTCCATGGCACGCCAGGAGCTGAAACCGTCCAGACGGGTGACGCACTCCTCGAGTCGGTAGCGTCTGGCCAGCTTGTGGCCGCTGTGCAGGTCCGGAGCCGTGGTCGCGGTCCTGCCGCGCTCGGCGTCCGTCTCGGTCGTGGACTTGTCCGCGGTCTGCCGGGAATCCGTCGTCTCTGGCGCCCCGTCGGCCGTGGCCTTCTCCGCCTTGGCGGTCAGCGGCTCATCGCCGCTGTTGTCGGCCACGTCGACGGCAGCCGTGCTACGTTCCGCCACCGTCGTTCCTGCCTCCCCATCCATTGCGCGCTGTCGGCCAGTCTGCAAAGCCATGCCAATTGTGCCCACAACCCGCCGCTGTGCACGACACGCAGCAGCGGCGGATGGTTGTGCGGATCAGCGTCCCAGACGTCCCCGCACCATCCCGACCATGGCGTTCAGTTCCTCGATGCGCATGCGCTTGGCCGCGGTGAAGAAGACGCCCATCAGGACGATGCCGCCGGCCACCAGCGCGGCCAGCGACCCGAGGGCGCCGGTGCCGAGCAGCCGGATGACCGCGAAGGCCACGCCGCCGCCGAGGGCGGCCGCCGGGAGGCAGGCACCCGCGAGGCGGGCGTAGGTCCGCACGACGTGCGAGCCGTCCAGGTCGCCGCCGAGCCGGGTGCGCAGCCGGCGCCAGGCGACGCCCACGCCGACCGCGTAGGCCAGGCCGTAGGCGGCGCCCATGCCGACCACGGCCCAGCGGGCCGGCAGCAGCAGGAAGGCGAGTCCGGAGGCCGCCGCGTTGACCGAGGCGACGATGACCGTGTTGTAGAAGGGGGTGCGGGTGTCCTCGTAGGCGTAGAAGCCGCGCAGCACCACGTACTGCACCGAGTACGGGATCAGGCCGACGCCGAAGGCCATCAGGACGTAGCCGATGTTCTGGGCGCCGCTGCCGGAGCCGGCGTACAGCAGGGTGGCCATCGGGACGCCCAGGGCCAGGAAGGCGAAGGCGCAGGGCACGATCGCCACGGCGGAGGTGCGCAGGCCGTAGGAGATGTCGTCGCGGACGGCCGCGGCGTCGCCGTCGTGCGCGGACCGGGAGATCCGCGGGAGCACCGCGGTCATCACGGAGACGGTGATGATGGCCTGCGGCATCTGCCACAGCAGCAGCGCGTAGTTGTAGGCGGTGATGCCGGTGCCGGGGTGGCCCTGCTTCTCGGCGACGGAGCCGGCCCAGGTCGCCAGCTGGGTGACCACCACCAGGCCGATCTGGTTGGCGAGCACGAAGAAGAAGGTCCACTTGGCCAGTCCGGCGGCCTTGCCCAGGCCGTGGCCGCGCCAGTCGAAGCGCAGCCGGGGCTTGAAGCCGGCCTCCCGCAGGTACGGGATCATCGACAGGGCCTGGACGGTGAGGCCGAGCAGGGTGCCCAGGCCCAGCAGCCGCACGCCCTCGGGGGTGACGGTGCCGGCGCTGACGTGGGAGCTGGTGAAGCCGCCGAAGGCCCAGATGAAGGCGCCGAAGGTGGCGATCACCACGATGTTGTTGAGGACCGGGGTCCACATCATCGCGCCGAACTTGCCGCGGGCGTTGAGGATCTGACCCATGACCACGTGGACGCCCATGAAGAACATGGTCGGCAGGCAGTAGCGGGCGAAGGCCACCGCGACGTCCATCTGCTGCGGGTCCGAGGCCAGCTTCGGCGACATCATCGTGATGAACAGCGGCGCGGCCAGCACGCAGATGGTGGTGACGCCCGCGAGGAGGACGACGACCAGGGTCAGCAGCCGGTTGGCGTAGGCCTCGCCGCCGTCGTCGTCGTTCTTCATGGCGCGGACGAGCTGCGGGATGAAGACGGCGTTCAGGGCGCCGCCGCCGACGAGGACGTAGATCATCGTCGGGAGGGTGTTGGCGATCTGGTAGGTGTCGTTGAACGTGCCGACGCCGATGGCGGCGGCGATCACCAGGGTGCGCAGGAAGCCGGTGAGGCGGGAGACGATCGTGCCGGCCGCCATCAGGGCGCTGGACTTCAGCAGGCTGGCGGCCCGGCCGGCGGGCTTGCTCGGGGCCGGGGCGGCCACCGGTGCGTCGGCGGGGGCGGGCGCGGGGACCGGCGGCCGGTGCCCGGCTCCCTGGTCGCGGTAGAGGTGGGCGAAGGCGTCGGTGCCCGGCTCCTCGTCGGAGGCCTGGGTGACGAGGGCGTCCACCCCCACGAACTGCGTGGTGGTGGCGTGGTCCCCGTAGGGCAGGTGGCGAGAGGGGCCGTCGGGCTCGGGCGGCGGGGTCTGGGCCCATACCCGCGGGTCGGGGGCGTAGACGGGGGCCGCCGGGGGCTCGTAGAGCGGGCCGGGCTCCTGGTAGGTGCCGGGCGGCGGCGGGGGGTGGGCGGCCCGGTCGTACAGGGCCTCCGTCACCGGGTCCTGCGCGGACAGGTCCTGGGACCGGTACGGGTCCTGGGCGTAGGCGTCCTGGACGTACGGGTCCTGGAGGTAGGGGTCCTGCTCGAGGGGGTCCTGGGCAGGGCCGGCCGGCGGCGGGAACTGCCCCGGTACCGGGGTGCCCTGGCCCGGCTCCCTGGAGGGTGCGGTGCCACTCGCTCCCTGCGCGCGGTCACCTTCGTACGGCGCGTTCATCGAAACCCCACCTCATCGTCCCCAGGCCCGACCGGCCACGGCGTCGCTCAACGGTCCACTGTCTCACCTGGGCCGGAAGAGCTGTCGCTTTCCGGTCCGGTGTCCGGGCTCGGGTCACTCGGCTGCTCGCTCTGTCCGGCGGCGGCCCGGGCGGCGACCCGCTTGCGGCTGGCATACATCTTCACCCCTGCGAGGACGAGCAGGAGCACGCCGCCCGCGATGACGAGCAGCACCGTGGAGGTGATCTCCGTGGCCTCGACGGTGAACTTGCGCGCCTGGCCGTACCGGACGCCGTCCTTCGTGTAGAGCTGCGCGGTGACCTCCACCGGACCACTGGCGGTCGCGTTGGCGGTGAACTTCACCGACTGGCTGTGGCCGCCCTGGATGTCGATCTGCCGCTCGTCCTGGCCCTCGTCGTCGAACATCAGGCGCGTCGGGTTGGCGGAGGTCAGCCGGAGCACCAGCCCGTGCACGTCCTGGACCAGCCCGTTCTGCACGGTCACGGGGATCGTGGCGCTGCGCCCCGACAGGTGCGCCTTGGACTTGGGGATCAGCTGGACCTGGTCCATCAGCTCGGTCAGGTAGCCCTGGGTGCCGTCCCGGTAGGCCTGGGCCTCCTTGGGCCGGCCCCGCCAGGAGGTCGACATCTCGCGGTTGAAGGCGTTGCCGAAGGGGATCTCCACCCGGTCGGGGTGGGACAGGATCACCTTGAAGTGGTCGAGAGTGCTCTGGGTGGTGCGCATCTGCTCGAAGGCAGACTGCGGCAGCTCCTGCTTGCGCAGCCAGCCCGGGTACAGGCCGGCGCCGGGGACGACCGTGGTGGCACCCGGGTCGGGCTTGCCCTTGGCGGCGGTCTCCAGGTCCACCGGCTGCACCCAGCGGCCGGTCTGGAGGGTGTGCAGGGCGGCGGCCATGCTCTGCGCCTGGCTCGCGGTGGGCATCCGCTGGGGGGCGACCACGACGCTGCGGGGCGCGTCGGTGTCCTGGAGGTTGAGCGCCAGGCTCTGGGCCAGGAACTCCTGGACGGCGAGGGTGGAGCTGCCGGCGCGCACCATGTCGCCCTGGAAGGCCTTGGAGAGCCGGGCGTCCGCCACCACGGCCGTGGTGCCGGCGCCGATGGGCCGGGGCGCGGAGGGCGTGTAGGGCAGCCCGCCGTTCTCCTGGAAGCTGTCGCTGCGGGCCAGGACGTTGTGGGCGCCCGCGGAGGTGGCGACGTTGACGATCGCCGGGTCCACGGCCCCTTCGACGGGCCAGGAGAAGTCGGTGGAGGGCTGGACGTGCAGGATGGTCTCGACGACCTGCCGGGCCTTGTCCGTGGCCGGCCGGAGCTGACCGAGGGAGCCGGAGACGTTCTTGCCGCGGTGGGCGAGCGAGGCCAGGTCCGGGTCGGCGAAGGGCAGGGCGACGACCTTCTTGTCCGCCACGGCCTTCTCCAGGGCGGCCAGCCAGCGCTTGGCCACCGCCTGGCTCTTGCCCGGGACGGTCCGGCCGTCCGGCTGGCGCACCGAGTAGGCGTTGGCCATCGCCGCCACGCCGGCCAGCAGGTCCGGGTCGATCACCCAGGTGACCGGGAGGTCCTTGCCCAGGGAGACCAGCTGTTCCAGCCGGCCGCCCGGTTCGAGCTCGGCGGCGAGGTCGTCGTTCTCGAAGACGGGGGTCTGGAGCTCGTCGGACCCGGTCTGCGCGGTCAGGTGGGTGGTGGAGATCAGCGGCCAGACGTAGCTGAGCTGGGCCCGCTTGCCGGCGCCCTCCGGCTGCCAGGGCAGGAAGGTCCGCTGGATCCCCAGCAGCCGCTCGTCGGACCGGCTCTCGGTCTCGCCCGACAGCGAGACGCCCAGCTGGTAGACGCCGTCCTCGTCGAGGCCGAGCTTGGCGACCGGGATCTTGAGGGTGAACTGCTGGGAGACCTTGGACGGCAGCGCGGGGAGTTTCACCGCGGAGCCCTCGACCTCCGAGGGCTCGGCGCCCGGACGGATCCCGGTGCGGTCGGCGGCCTCGTCGATCGAGGTGCGGTCGGTGAGCTGGCCGCCGACGCGGAGCCCGACGTGGGCGTTGGTGATCGTCTCCTTGCCCTGGTTCGTCACCGTGCCGGAGATCGTGAGGGTGTCGCCCTTGACCGGGGCGGTGGGGGCCAGTGAGTCCAGGGACACATCGACGGTGGCGGAGCCCCCGGAGCGGGGGGCGGCCTGGGCGGGCCCGGCGGGTACGTAGATCAGTCCGGCCAGGACGGGCGTTCCGGCGAGCATCACGACGGCCCGCCGCAACCAGCGGCGGGCAGGAGCGGGGGTCTCCCCCTGGAAATCTGCCGCCTCGGCCACGCGTCGCCCGTCCTCGTCGTGTCAGTGGTCGTCGGTTGTGCGTCCACGCATGGTAACGAGGGCCGCTGTGCCCGAGTGCCGCGGACTGCTCCACATGATCGGGCGGGGCCGGCAGGCGCCCCGGTCGGCGCCGGGACTCCGGCGGGAGTCGGGCGCCGGGCGGGCCACGTACCCTTTTCTGTTGTGCCGAACGCCAACGAAGACAATCCCAGTGAACTGAGCCAGGTGCAGCGCCGCGCGGTGAGCGAGCTCCTGCGGGTCGCGCCGGTCGCCGACGATCTCGCACGCCGCTTCCAGGAGGCCGGCTTCCGGCTGGCCCTGGTCGGAGGTTCCGTCAGGGATGCCCTGCTGGGACGGCTCGGCAACGATCTCGACTTCACCACCGACGCGCGTCCCGAGGACGTCCTGAAGATCGTCCGGCCCTGGGCGGACGCCACCTGGGACGTGGGCATCGCCTTCGGCACCGTCGGGTCGCAGAAGGACGGCTTCCAGATCGAGGTGACCACCTACCGGTCCGAGGCCTACGACCGCACCTCCCGCAAGCCCGAGGTCTCGTACGGCGACTCCATCGAGCAGGACCTCGTCCGTCGCGACTTCACCGTCAACGCCATGGCGCTGGCGCTGCCGGAGGCGGAGTTCATCGACCCGCACGGCGGCCTGGAGGACCTGGCGGCCCGGGTGCTGAAGACCCCCGGCACCCCCGAGGAGTCCTTCTCGGACGACCCGCTGCGGATGCTGCGAGCGGCCCGCTTCGCCGCGCAGCTGGACTTCGAGGTGGCCCCCGAGGTCGTCGCCGCGATGAAGGCCATGGCCGACCGGATCGAGATCGTCTCCGCCGAGCGGGTCCAGGGCGAGATCAACAAGCTCCTGCTGGCCGCGCACCCGCGCAAGGGGCTCGGCCTGCTGGTGGACAGCGGCCTGGCCGACCACGTGCTGCCCGAGCTGCCCGCCCTGCGGCTGGAGAGCGACGAGCACCACCGGCACAAGGACGTCTACGACCACTCGCTGATCGTGCTGGAGCAGGCGATCGACCTGGAGGAGGACGGCCCGGACCTGGTGCTCCGGCTGGCCGCGCTGCTCCATGACATCGGCAAGCCGCGCACCCGTCGCTTCGAGTCGGACGGCCGGGTCTCCTTCCACCACCACGAGATGGTCGGCGCGAAGATGACCAAGAAGCGCATGACCGCGCTGAAGTACTCCAACGACATGATCCGGGACGTCTCCCGGCTGGTGGAGCTGCACCTGCGGTTCCACGGCTACGGCACGGGCGACTGGACGGACTCCGCGGTCCGGCGCTACGTGCGGGACGCGGGACCGCTGCTGGACCGGCTGCACAAGCTGACCCGTTCCGACTGCACCACGCGCAACAAGCGCAAGGCGAACGCGCTCTCCCGGGCCTACGACGGCCTGGAGCAGCGGATCGCGGAGCTCCAGGAGCAGGAGGAGCTGGACGCGATCCGGCCCGACCTCGATGGCAACGACATCATGGAGGTCCTGTCGGTGGGCCCCGGGCCGGTGATCGGCCAGGCCTACAAGTTCCTGCTCGAGCTGCGTCTGGAGAACGGGCCCATGGAGCGGGAGGCCGCGATCGAGGCCCTCAAGGCCTGGTGGGCCACGCAGAGCTGAGCCCCTCCGGCAGCGGAACGGCGGTCGATGTTTCACGTGAAACATCGACCGCCGTTCTCGTACCCGGGGACACCGGGGCGTTGTTTCACGTGAAACAACGCCGGGTGCGCGCCAGCCCGACCGCCACGCCCGCATAGATGACGGCCACGGTGAGGAGCAGCGCGACGGACTTCCCGTCGGGCGGCAGCATCAGGGCGGAGACCGCGGCGGCGCCGACGAAGGCGGTGTTGAACAGCACGTCGTAGACCGCGAAGACCCGCCCTCGGAAGGAATCCTCCACCCGCGACTGCACCTCGGTGTCGGTGCAGATCTTCGCTCCCTGGGTCACCACTCCCAGCAGGAAGGCGGCGACCAGCATGGGGGCGGGAGCGAAGGGCAGGCCCAGCGCCGGCACCAGCACGGCCGCTGCCAGGGCCCCGGCGGTCATCCAGCCCAGCGTCCCGAAACGGTGCACGGCCCAGGGCGTCACCAGCGCCGCGGTGAAGAACCCGGCACCGGAGACGGCCACCGTCACGCCCAGCAGGGCCAGTCCGGCGGACTCGCTGTCGGACCAGGCGTAGCGGCACAGCATCAGCAGCGCGACGGTGAGCGCCCCGTAGCAGAAGCGGATCATCGTCATCGCGGCCAGGGCGCGGGCGGCCCGGGGCCGCTGGTTCAGGTGCCGCACCCCGTCCACCATGCCCCGGACGGTGACCGCGACGGCCGCGCGCAGGGCCGGGCGCTGCTGCGGGGGCCCGTCGGGACCCAGCAGGGCCACCGGCAGCCGGAGCGAGGCCAGGGCGCCACCGAGGTAGAGGACGGCGGCCAGCAGCACCACCACGGCATTGGAGCCGGACGCGAGCAGCCGGACCGCGAAGGCCGCGCCACCGCCCAGGGTGGCCGCCAGGGTGCCCGCGGTCGGGGAGAGCGCATTGGCCATCACCAGCCGGTCGCTGTCCACCACCCGCGGCAGGGAGGCGGAGAGACCGGCCAGCACGAAGCGGTTCACCGCGGTGACGGAGAGGGCGGAGGCGTAGAAGAGCCAGTCCGGTACCGAGGCGAGCACCAGCCCGGCCGTGCCGCAGGCCAGGAGGGCCCGGAGCAGGTTCCCGTAGAGGAAGACCTGCCTGCGCCGCCAGCGGTCCAGGAGGACTCCGGCGAACGGCCCGACGATCGAGTAGGGCAGCAGCAGCACCGCCATGGCGGAGGCGATCGCCGCTGGCGAGGTCTGCTTCTCCGGAGAGAAGACCACGTAGGTGGCGAGCGCGACCTGGTACACGCCGTCGGCGGACTGGGAGAGCAGTCGTACGGCGAGCAGGCGGCGGAAATCCCTCAGGCGCAGGAGTACGCGCAGATCACGTACGACAGGCATGAGGGCAAGGGTCACATACGCGGAGGGTCCCCGGACACATTGTCCGGGGACCCTCCGCGGAAGATCAGGTGAAGCAGGCGCTGCTTAGCGCTCGACCTCGCCCTTGATGAACTTCTCGACGTTGGCCAGCGCCTCGTCGTCGAAGTACTGGACCGGCGGGGACTTCATGAAGTAGCTGGAGGCCGAGAGGATCGGGCCACCGATGCCGCGGTCCTTGGCGATCTTCGCGGCGCGCAGGGCGTCGATGATGACACCGGCGGAGTTCGGGGAGTCCCACACCTCGAGCTTGTACTCGAGGTTCAGCGGGACGTCACCGAAGGCGCGGCCCTCGAGGCGGACGTACGCCCACTTGCGGTCGTCGAGCCACGCGACGTAGTCGGACGGGCCGATGTGGACGTTCTTCTCGCCGAGCTCACGGTCGGGGATCTGCGAGGTGACGGCCTGCGTCTTCGAGATCTTCTTCGACTCGAGGCGCTCGCGCTCGAGCATGTTCTTGAAGTCCATGTTGCCGCCGACGTTGAGCTGCATGGTGCGCTCAAGACGGACACCGCGGTCCTCGAACAGCTTGGCCATCACGCGGTGCGTGATGGTGGCGCCGACCTGCGACTTGATGTCGTCGCCGACGATCGGGACACCGGCCTCGGTGAACTTGTCCGCCCACTCCTTGGTGCCGGCGATGAAGACCGGGAGGGCGTTGACGAACGCGACCTTGGCGTCGATGGCGCACTGCGCGTAGAACTTGGCCGCGGCCTCGGAGCCCACGGGCAGGTAGCAGACCAGAACGTCGACCTCGCGGTCCTTCAGGACCTGGACGACGTCGACCGGGGCCTCGGCGGACTCCTCGATGGTCTGGCGGTAGTACTTGCCCAGACCGTCCAGGGTGTGGCCGCGCTGCACGGTCACGCCCTTGCTCGGGACGTCGCAGATCTTGATGGTGTTGTTCTCGCTGGCGCCGATGGCGTCCGAGAGGTCGAGGCCGACCTTCTTCGCGTCCACGTCGAACGCGGCGACGAACTCGACGTCACGGACGTGGTAGTCGCCGAACTGCACGTGCATCAGGCCGGGGACCTTGGTCGCCGGGTCGGCGTCCTTGTAGTACTCCACGCCCTGGACCAGCGAGGCGGCGCAGTTGCCCACGCCGACGATGGCTACGCGAACCGAACCCATTCCGGTTGCTCCCTGTTTGTTCTCGGACGAGGCCTGCTGGATGCAGGGCCTCACTTAGCAGTGTCGTCGGGCGATTCGGGACGCATCTGGTCCCGCCCCGCCCTCTCGCTCTCAATGAGCTCGTTCAGCCAGCGCACTTCGCGCTCGACGGACTCCATTCCGTGCCGCTGCAACTCAAGCGTGTAGTCGTCGAGGCGCTCGCGCGTCCTGGCGAGTGAGGCGCGCATCTTCTCCAAGCGCTCCTCGAGCCGGCTCCGACGGCCTTCGAGCACCCGCATGCGAACATCGCGTTCGGTTTGACCGAAGAACGCGAAGCGGGCGGCGAAGGACTCGTCCTCCCAGGTGTCCGGGCCGGTGTGCGAGAGCAGCTCTTCGAAGTGCTCCTTACCTTCCGCCGTCAACCGGTAGACGATCTTGGCTCGGCGCCCTGCGAGTGAAGCGGCGAGGGCGTCCTCCGGGGCGCTGCCCGGTTCTTCGATCAACCAGCCGTTGGCGACCAGCGTCTTGAGGCAGGGATAGAGCGTTCCATAACTGAACGCCCGGAAGACCCCCAGCGAGGTGTTGAGCCGTTTGCGCAGCTCGTAGCCGTGCATGGGGGATTCGCGAAGCAGACCGAGGACGGCGAACTCAAGGATGCCGGAGCGCCTGCTCACTCGCCGAACCCTCCCCTGCTTCTGGTCCCGTATGCCGACCCGATGTATCGGGTCGATACATCCAGACGATAGAACCGGGCGGTCGGTTCGGCAAGAGGGGGCTCCGTGACCGGTGTCACATCACCAATTCGTCCGAGGCAAGTTGCCTGATTTGGGGTGAACTTCGGTGCTGCGAGGGTTTTGACCGTGCGTAGTCTGTGCGGGCATGACTCCGGTGGAACCGGAATTCACCTGCCGCTTCCAGGCGCACTCGCCTGCCCGAGGAGTAGTCGTTCGATGAGCGAGCACCGTCGCAAACCGCCGCAGTCGCAGGGCGGTGGACGAGCCGCCGGCCGCCGGGGAGCCCCGCAGGGTCCCGGACGCCGGGCGGAGCCGGGCCGGGGCGTACCCTCCGGACCGCCTCCCGGCGCGTACGGTCAGCCGCAGCCGCCCTACGGCCAGCCGCAGCAGTACGGCCGGCCCCCCCAACCCCCGCAGCACCAGGAGCCGGCGTACGGCGGCCGGGCCGAGGCGCGGCGTGCGGCGCAGCGCGGAAGCGGAAGCCGCAGGCGGGCCCCCGAGCCGGCCGGTGCCGGCCGCGGCGGCAGGCCCCCGGGCAAGAAGCGTTTCATCGACTACCCGCGGTCCGGCAAGGACGGCTGGAAGCGCTTCGTGCCGTCCTGGAAGCTGGTCGGCGGCACGGCCCTGGGCTTCTTCGCGGTCCTGACGGCCGCCACGGGCATCGCGCTGGCCATGGTGGGCAAGCCGAACCCGAACGACATGGCGATCGCGCAGAACAACGTCTACCTCTGGGCCGACGGCAGCCAGATGGCGGCCGTGGGTGGCGAACGCAACCGCCAGATCCTCCCGTACTCCGACATCCCGGCGGCGATGCGCAATGCCGTGATCGCGGCGGAGAACGAGTCCTTCGACACCGACCACGGCGTCGACCCGATGGGCATCGGCCGGGCCGTGTGGAACATGGCCAAGGGCGGCTCCACCCAGGGTGGCTCGACCATCACCCAGCAGTACGTCAAGAACACCTACCTGGACGCCGACCAGACGGCCAAGCGCAAGATCACCGAGCTCCTGATCTCCATAAAGCTGGGTTACACCGGCGAGAAGGAAGAGGTCATGGCCGGGTATCTCAACACGGCCTACTTCGGCCGCGGCGCCTACGGCATCCAGGCCGCCGCGCAGGCGTACTTCAAGAAGGACGCGAAGGAGCTCGACCCCTCCCAGTGCGCCTTCCTCGCGCAGATCCTCAAGGGTCCGAACCTCTACAACCCGGACGGCGGCATCGGCAGCGCGGCCACCCCGAAGGCGAACACGGATCGCGCCAAACTCCGCTGGTCCTGGGTCCTGGACCGTGAGGTGACCGTGGGCCGGATGAGCCAGGAGGAGCGGGACAAGTACAAGACCTTCCCCGTGCTCCAGCCCCCGGAGGGCGCCCTGGCGCTCACCGGTCAGACCGGCTACCTGGTCGAGATCGCCAAGCAGTACGTCCTGAAGAAGACCGGGATGACGATCAACCAGTTGGACCACGGCGGCTACACGATCAAGACCACCTTCGAGAAGGACCGGGTCGCGGCCCTCACCAAGGCCGTGGACAAGACCCGCACCGAGTTCCTGGACGAGAAGAACCGGCCCGAGACGGACAAGTACGTCCAGTTCGGCGCGGCCTCGGTGGACGTCAAGACCGGCAAGATCGTCGCCATATACGGCGGTCCCGGCTGGGACCACAAGCACTTCACCAACAACGCCAACACCTCCGGCGTCCCGGTCGGCTCGACCTGGAAGCCCTTCGTGCTGGCCGCCGCCATGGAGTACGGCACCAAGAACTCCGACGGCGAGGGCATCTCCCCGAAGAGCAAGTACAACGCGAACGACCTGATCGTCATCAAGAACCGCGACGGCGACCCGGTCATGGGCTCCAACGGCCGGCCCTTCCGGCAGAAGAACGAGTCCCCGACCCGCTACGGCTTCGTCACCCTCGACGTGGCCATGCAGAAGTCGATCAACACGCCCTTCGTGCAGCTGGGCTTCGACGTCGGGCACAGCAAGGTCCGCGAGGTGGCCGAGTCCACGGGCATCCTCAAGGACTCGATGAACCCGAACAACGACGCCTCCTTCATGCTCGGCACCTCCACGCCGAGCGCGATCCGGATGGCCGACTCGTACGCCACGTTCGCGGCCTCGGGCATGCACCACGAGCCCTACTCCGTCAGCGAGGTGAAGACCAAGGACGGCGTGATGGACGGCTTCGAGGAGCCGAAGCCCGCGCGCGTGATGGACAACTCCATCGCCGACAACGTCACCAAGGTCCTCAAGCACGTGGTCGAGAAGGGCACCGGTACCAAGGCGCTCAAGCTGGGCAAGCCGGCCGCCGGCAAGACCGGTACCACCGACAAGAACAAGTCGGCGTGGTTCGTCGGCTACACCCCCGAGCTGTCCACGGCCGTGACCCTCTTCCGGACCGACCCCACCAGTGAGGACAAGGAGCTGATGTCGATGAACGGCACCGGCGGTATCTCCTCCATCCACGGTGGTGACATCCCGGCCGAGATCTGGACCTCGTACATGAAGGCGGCGCTGAAGACCTCGGCGGACTTCCCGGAGGCCGAGGACATCGGCGTGGACGCCGACGGCGACGGTGCCCCCACCGCCGACCCCAGCCCGTCGATGAGCACGGAGCCCTCCCCCTCGGACGAGCCGACCAAGGAATCCCCCTCGCCCAAGCCCAGCCGGACCAAGAAGCCCAAGCCCACCTGCCGTCCGATGGACTGGAACTGCGGGAGCGACGGCGGCACGGACCAGGGCACGGACCAGGGCGGCGACAACGGCGGCAAGAACGACGGCGGCGTGGACGGCGGGCCCACTCAGGACCCGGACCCGTCACCCTCCCCGTCCAGGACCGGCCGCCGCGGCGGCCAGACCAACGGCGGCCTGTTCGGCGGCTAGCCCGGCCGGAACCCCCGCCCCGTACGACCCGAGGGCCGTCGCACATGGTGCGACGGCCCTCGGCCTTCCCCCGGTCGGTACGGCAGGATGAGCGCATGACGAAGGTGCACGGGGACCGCCCCGTACTGCCCACCCAGCAGGACGAGGTCGCCGCGGCCGGCAGTGCGTTCCTCGGCGGACCGATGGGCCGGCGGGCCCTGACCGGCGGGCACTGGCTGCACCCGGTGCGGGTGGTCGTCCTGGTCGCGCTGGGGATGTTCGCCCTCGGGATGGCACAGAAGGTGCCCTGCTACGACTGGGGCTGGTTCCGCGGGGCCACCTCGCAGTACACCCACGCCTGCTACTCGGACATCCCGCACCTGTACGTGGTGCGCGGCTTCGCCGACGGGCTCACCCCGTACTTCGACCGGCTGCCCGGGGACATGCAGTACCTCGAGTACCCGGTGCTCACCGGCCTCTTCATGCAGGTCGCGGCGTGGCTGACGCCGGGCTCGGGGGCCATGCAGCACCGCGAGCAGATCTACTGGCTGGTCAATTCCGGCATGCTCATGGTCTGCGCCGCCGTGCTCGTGGTGTGCGTGGCCCGCACCCACCGCCGGCGGCCCTGGGACGCGCTGCTGGTGGCCCTGGCGCCGGCCCTGGCGCTGACCGCCACGGTCAACTGGGACCTGCTGGCGGTGGCCCTGACCGCCGCCGCGATGCTCATGTGGTCCCGCGGCCGGACGGTGCTGTTCGGCGTCCTGATCGGCCTGGCCACCGCGGCCAAGCTCTACCCCGTGCTGCTGCTCGGGCCGCTGCTGCTCCTGTGCTGGCGGGCCGGGAAGTGGCGGGAGTTCCGCCTCGCGCTGTCGGGGGCCGCCGCCTCCTGGCTGGTGGTCAACGTGCCCGTCATGCTGCTCGCGCCGGAGGGGTGGAAGAAGTTCTACACCTTCAGCCAGGAGCGGCCGGTGGACTACGGCTCCTTCTGGCTGGTGATCTCCCAGCGCACCGGGAACCCGCTGGACGACGCCAACACCTACGCCACGCTGCTGATGATCGTCCTGTGCGGCGGCCTGGCCGTGCTGGCCCTCGGCGCCCCGCGCCGCCCGCGCTTCGCCCAGCTGGCCTTCCTGGTCGTCGCGGCCTTCATCCTGACCAACAAGGTCTACTCGCCGCAGTACGTGCTCTGGCTGGTCCCGCTCGCCGCGCTGGCCCGGCCGCGTTGGCGCGACTTCCTGATCTGGCAGGCCGGCCAGGTCGTGTACTTCCTGGGCATCTGGTTCTACCTGGCGTACACGCTCGGCGGCGACAAGCACCAGGGCCTGCCGGTGGAGGGCTACCAGGTGGCCATCGCCGCGCACGTCCTGGGCACGCTGTACCTGTGCGCGGTGGTCGTCCGGGACATCCTGATGCCCGAGCGGGACGTCGTACGCCGGGACGGCTCGGACGACCCCTCCGGAGGGGTGCTGGACGGGGCCCCGGACGTGTTCGTGATCGGGGACGCCGCGAGGGCGCCGCAGGATGCGACGCCCTCGGACGGACAGCGGGTGGACTGGGGGGTCTCCGCACGCGACTGACGCGGGCGCTCACCCCTCCCGTCGGGTCAGCGGTCGAGCATGCGGTCGAACTGCGTGGTGGTGTGCCGCAGGTGCGCCACCAGCTCGTCGCCCACGGTCGGCTCGGTGGCGTCGGAGGGCACGAACAGGATCGACACCTGCATGTGCGGGGGCTCGGCGAACCAGCGCTGCTTGCCGGCCCACACGAAAGGCGAAAGGTTCCGGTTGACGGTCGCCAGACCGGCCCGGGCCACGCCCTTGGCCCGGGGCATCACGCCGTGCAGCGCCTTGGGGGCCTCCAGGCCCACGCCGTGCGAGGTACCGCCGGCGACCACGACCAGCCAGCCGTCCGAGGCGGTCTTCTGCTGGCGGTAGCCGAAGCGGTCGCCCTTGGAGACCTTGGTGACGTCGAGGACCGCGCCCCGGTACTCCGTCGCCTCGTGGTCGCCCAGCCACAGCCGGGTACCGATGCGGGCCCGGAAGCGGGTCTGCGGGAACTGCTGCTGCAGCCGGGCCTGCTCCTCGGCGCGCAGGTGGCTGACGAACATGGTGTGCAGCGGGAGGCGGGCCGCGCGCAGCCGGTCCATCCAGCCGATGACCTCCTCGACGGCGTCGGAGCCGTCCGGGCGGTCGAGGGGCAGGTGGAGCGCGAAGCCCTCCAGGCGGACGTCCTCGATGGAGCCGGCGAGCAGCGGCAGATCGCTCTCGGAGATGCCGTGCCGCTTCATCGAGCTCATGCACTCGATGACGACCCGGGCGCCGACCAGGGAGCGCAGGCCCTCCATGGACGAGACGGAGCGGATCACCCGGTCCGGCAGCGGCACCGGCTCCTCGCCCCGCCGGAACGGGGTGAGGACCAGCAGGTCGCCGCTGAACATGTCCTTGATCCGGGCGGCCTCGTACGTGGTGCCGACCGCCAGGACGTCGGCGCCCAGCCGGGTCGCCTCCTCCGCCAGCCGCTCGTGGCCGAATCCGTAGCCGTTGCCCTTGCAGACCGGGATCAGACCGGGGAACTGGTCGAGCACCTGCTTCTGGTGCGCACGCCAGCGCGCGGTGTCGACGTAGAGCGTGAGCGCCATGCCCGTCCGGAGCCTTTCTCGAAGTGTGTCAGGGGGTGTCGCGGGGACCTGCCGGGCCGTCCCGCCGCAGGGGCGGGACGGCGGCGGCGGTCAGCGGCGCGACATGTAGATGTCGAGCGCCTTGTGGAGCAGCTTGTTCAGCGGGAAGTCCCATTCGCCGACGTACTCGACGGCCTCGCCGCCGGTGCCGACCTTGAACTGGATCAGGCCGAACAGGTGGTCGTTCTCGTCCAGGGAGTCGCTGATGCCGCGCAGGTCGTAGACGCTCGCGCCGAGGGCGTAGGCGTCGCGGAGCATCCGCCACTGCATCGCGTTGGACGGCCGGACCTCGCGCTTGTGGTTCGCGGAGGCGCCGTACGAGTACCAGACGTGCTGGCCGACCGTCAGCATGGTGGCGGCGGCCAGGGGTTCGCCCTCGTGCTTGGCGATGTACAGGCGCATGCGGTTGGGGTCCTCGGAGTTGAGGGCCGTCCACTGGCGCTGGAAGTAGCTGAGCGGGCGCGGGCGGAACTTGTCCCGCTCGGCGGTGATCTCGTAGAGGCGCTGCCAGTCGGCCAGGTCCTCGTAGCCGCCCTGGACGACCTCCACGCCGGCCTTCTCGGCCTTCTTGATGTTGCGGCGCCACAGCTGGTTGAAGCCCTTGAGGACGTCGTCCAGCGAGCGGTTGGCCAGCGGCACCTGGAAGACGTAGCGGGGCTGGACGTCGCCGAAGCCGGCGCCGCCGTCCTCGCCCTGCTGCCAGCCCATCCGGCGCAGCTTGTCGGAGACCTCGAAGGCGCGGGGCTCGATGTGCGTGGCCTCGACGTCGCGCAGGCGCTTGACCTCGGGGTCCTGGATGCCGGACTTGATGGCCGTGGCGTTCCAGCGGCGGATGACCACCGGCGGGCCCATCTTCACCGTGAACGCGCCCTGCTGCTTCAGGTGGGCGAGCATCGGCTGCAGCCACTCGTCCAGGTTGGGGGCGAACCAGTTGATGACCGGGCCCTCGGGCAGGTACGCCAGGTACCGCTTGACCTTGGGCAGTTGGCGGTACAGGACCAGGGCGGCGCCGACGAGTTCACCGGACGAGTCGAACCAGCCGAGGTTCTCGGACCGCCACTCGTTCTTCACGTCGGCCCACGCCGGGACCTGGCAGTGGCTCGCCGAGGGCAGGCTCTGGATGTAAGCCAGATGCTGCTCTCGGCTGATGGTCCTCAGGGACAGGCTCATGCGGGGCGTCTCCTCCGGCGGCTTCGCTGGGTATGGCGCGAAGCCTACTGCGACAAGGGCGCCACCCATCTGGGGGACTTCCCCGGACCGGAGCCCGGGCATCCGGCGGCGCCCCGCCGCGGAGGAGCGCCGCTCACCCCAGAACGCCGCCGAACAGGCCGCCGTGCGCCATGCCGAGGAAGAAGCCGATCGCAGAGGCGCCAAGGCCGATGATCAACGCGAAGCGCTCGCGTGTCGTCGCGGAGATGAACTGTCCGTAGGCCCCGGTGAGGATGCCGACCAGGCCGGTCCACGAGCTCAGCAGGTGCAGATTGTGGAAGAACGCGGTGACGAACGCCACGGCGCCGAGCACCAGCGTCACGGCGAGCAGGGTGTCCTGGAGCGGGTGCGGTTTGCCGTCGGTGGAGAACAGCGAGATGGAGGACTGGGGTCGCATTGCCTGTGCCATGAGGGGCACCTCCCGGCGATGGAGAGTGGTGCGGCAGGGCCGGCCGGCCGTATCCGGCGGGCATAGCACCGCGCACACCCGTTGTGTACAGATTGTGGCCCCTCCCTGCCGGATTTCAACCGGAAGGAGGGGAGCAGGTACTCTGTACGGTCTGCGCGGTGTCTGCTCACGGGCCGGTCGGCCCGAGAGTCGCCACGCAGCACGCATCACGACCCTCCTGCCACGGAACGACCGTGGCCGCTGAGTCCAAAGGAGGTGGGTTCCACATGCGTCACTACGAGGTGATGGTCATCCTCGACCCCGATCTCGAGGAGCGCGCTGTCTCCCCGCTGATCGAGAACTTCCTCTCCGTCGTCCGTGAGGGCAACGGAAAGGTCGAGAAGGTCGACACCTGGGGCCGTCGTCGTCTCGCTTACGAGATCAAGAAGAAGCCCGAGGGCATCTACTCGGTCATCGACCTGCAGGCCGAGCCTGCGGTCGTCAAGGAGCTCGACCGCCAGATGAACCTGAACGAGTCGGTCCTCCGGACCAAGGTCCTCCGCCCCGAGACCCACTGAGCTTCCGCTCAGAGGTAATCGGGTTCGAGTAGCACAGCAGCCAGCAGCAATCCCCGCCGAGAGGTTCATCCATGGCAGGCGAGACCGTCATCACGGTTGTCGGCAATCTCGTCGACGACCCCGAGCTGCGCTTCACCCCGTCCGGGGCGGCAGTCGCGAAGTTCCGTGTCGCGTCGACCCCCCGTACCTTCGACCGCCAGACCAATGAGTGGAAGGACGGCGAGAGCCTGTTCCTGACCTGCTCGGTGTGGCGCCAGGCGGCGGAGAACGTCGCCGAGTCGCTCCAGCGAGGCATGCGCGTTCTCGTGCAGGGCCGGCTGAAGCAGCGGTCCTACGAGGACCGCGACGGTGTCAAGCGCACGGTCTACGAGCTGGACGTCGAGGAAGTCGGCCCCAGCCTGCGCAACGCCACGGCCAAGGTCACCAAGACCGCCGGTCGCGGTGGCCAGGGTGGTTACGGCGGCGGTGGCGGCGGCCAGCAGGGCGGCGGCGGTGGCGGCAACTGGGGCGGAGCCCCCGGTGGCGGCGGCCAGCAGGGCGGCGGAGCTCCCTCCGACGACCCCTGGGCCTCCTCCGCGCCGGCCGGCGGCCAGCAGGGCGGCAACGGCGGCGGTGGCGGCTGGGGCGGAAGCTCCGGCGGCAACGGCGGCGGCTACTCGGACGAGCCCCCCTTCTAGGGCGGCTCGTACCCAAACTTCTTGATCACACAGGAGAAACACCATGGCGAAGCCGCCTGTGCGCAAGCCTAAGAAGAAGGTCTGCGCGTTCTGCAAGGACAAGACCGCGTACGTGGACTACAAGGACACGAACATGCTGCGGAAGTTCATTTCCGACCGCGGCAAGATCCGTGCCCGTCGCGTGACCGGCAACTGCACGCAGCACCAGCGTGACGTCGCCACGGCCGTCAAGAACAGCCGTGAGATGGCGCTGCTGCCCTACACGTCCACCGCGCGATAAGGGAAGGGTGACCAAAAAATGAAGATCATCCTGACCCACGAGGTCTCTGGCCTCGGCACCGCCGGCGACGTCGTCGACGTCAAGGACGGCTACGCTCGCAACTACCTGGTTCCGCGCGGCTTCGCGCTCCGCTGGACCAAGGGTGGCGAGAAGGACGTGGCGCAGATCCGCCGCGCCCGCAAGATCCACGAGATCGCGACCATCGAGCAGGCCAACGAGATCAAGGCCACGCTCGAGGGTCTGAAGGTCCGCCTGGCCACCCGCTCGGGTGACGCCGGTCGTCTCTTCGGTTCCGTCACCCCGTCCGACATCGCCACGGCGATCGAGGCTTCCGGTGGCCCGAAGGTCGACAAGCGTCGCGTCGAGCTGGGCTCGCCGATCAAGACCCTGGGCGCCCACCAGGTCTCCGTGCGTCTGCACGCTGACGTGGTCGCGAAGCTCGGTGTCGAGGTCGTCGCCGCCTAAGTGCCGCGCGTGAAGGGCCGCACCCCTCGGGGTGCGGCCCTTTTCCGTGCGCGGGGCCGATGTTTCACGTGAAACATCGGCCCCGATGTCACTGGGGGTGCCCCCGGCATCGGCTCAGCGGGTGGCTCCGGTGACCAGCCAGCGGCCCGAACGGGAGCGCAGCTGGAGGGTGACCATCCGGACCAGCATCATCAGGGTCATGGCCCACCACAGTGTGGTCAGGCCCCCGCCGAGGCTGGGTACCAGCAGGGCGACCGGGGTGAACACCGCCAGGGTCACCAGCATGGCCCCGGCCAGGTACGTGCCGTCCCCGGCGCCCATCAGCACGCCGTCCAGGACGAAGACGATGCCGGCGACGGGCTGGGAGAGCGCCATCACGAGCAGCGCCGGGAGCAGGGCGTCCTTGACCCCGGGGTCGCTGGTGAAGAGCGGGACGAACAGCGGCCGGGTCAGGACCACCAGCAGGCCGAGCACGGCCCCCGAGGCGATGCCCCACTGCACCATGCGCCGGCAGACGGCCTTGGCCCCGGCGGTGTCCCCGGCGCCCAGGTAGCGGCCGATGATCGCCTGGCCGGCGATGGCGATGGCGTCGAGGGCGAAGGCGAGCAGGCTCCACAGGGAGAGCAGGATCTGGTGGGCCGCGATGTCGGCGTCGCCGAGCCGGGCGGCGACCAGGGTGGCGATCATGAGGACGGCCCGCAGCGACAGCGTGCGGACCAGCAGGGGCACCCCGGCCTGGGCACAGGCCCGGATGCCGGCGGCGTCGGGGCGCAGGGAGGCGCCGTGCCGCCGGGCGCCGCGGACGACCACCAGCAGGTACACGGCGGCCATGCCGTACTGGGCCAGGACGGTTCCCCAGGCGGATCCGGCGATGCCGAGCCCGGCGCCGTAGACGAGGCCGAGGTTCAGGCCGGCGTTGGCGGCGAAGCCGCCGATGGCCACGTACAGGGGCGTACGGGTGTCCTGGAGGCCGCGCAGGACTCCGGTGGCCGCCAGGACCATCAGCATCGCTGGGATGCCCAGGGCGGAGATCCGCAGGTACGTGACGGCGTACGGGGCGGCCGTGTCGGAGGCGCCGAGCAGGGAGACCAGCCAGGGTGCGGTGGGCAGCACCACCGCGATCACGGCGGCGCCGAGCAGCAGGGCGAGCCAGATGCCGTCCATGCCCTGGCGGATGGCGGCGCCGAGGTCACCGGCGCCGACCCGGCGGGCGACCGCGGCGGTGGTGGCGTAGGCCAGGAAGACGAAGATGCTGACGGCGGTGGTGAGCAGGGCGGCGGCGACCCCGAGCCCGGCGAGCTGGGGGGTGCCGAGGTGGCCCACGATGGCGCTGTCGGCCAGCACGAAGAGCGGTTCGGCGACGAGTGCTCCGAAGGCTGGAACGGCCAGTGCGAGGATCTCGCGGTCGTGCCCGCGGAGGGCGGCCTTCGGGCTCTCGGGCGCTTGTGTCATGCTCCCAATCTAATCTTCCACAGGTAATAGACGCAAGCATCATTAGACACTTACCAATCCGTGGACAGGAGCGCTGTTCGTGCGGTGTTGGCGGCGATCTTGAAACCGCTGCCGAAGTTTTTCTCTCGCACAGGGGGCGGGTGGCGAAATCGCAGGTCAGATGGTGTGAGGTAGAGCGCCCTATGAGTTTGTCCACAGTGCCGTCCCCCGGTTCGTGCACAGGATCCGGCGAGTTACCCACAGCATTGGGCGCGTCATCCACACAGCCTGTGGATAACCAGATTGGCTGACGGTGCCGACGGGCCTACCGTTGTCCGTCTGCCCGACTCTCCCCGGCTGCTGCCGGGAGGTGCTTCAGTACGCGATTCGGGCGCTCGAAATGTCAGGGCCGTGGCGTAAGAAGGACTGTCACGGCGAGGTCCGCAGCGCGGGCGGAAGGAGGCGGCCCGGTGAGCATTCCCGAGCCCATGGAGGACCCCTGGGCCGACAGCGGGCCCAGCGACCGTCTTCCCGTCTCCCGGCCCCGGCGCAACGAGGGCGGCCGGCGCGGCGACGAGCAGCACGAGCGCGGCCGGGAGGGCGACTCCTGGGACGGCGGCGGGGGCGGCTTCGAGCGGGTGCCCCCGCAGGACCTCGACGCCGAGCAGTCCGTGCTCGGCGGCATGCTGCTGTCCAAGGACGCCATCGCGGACGTGGTCGAGGTCCTGAAGGGCCACGACTTCTACCGGCCCGCGCACGAGACGATCTACCAGGCGATCCTGGACCTGTACGCCAAGGGCGAGCCGGCCGACCCGATCACGGTCGGCGCCGAGCTCACCAAGCGCGGCGAGATCACCAAGATCGGCGGCAGCTCGTACCTGCACACGCTCGTGCAGTCGGTGCCGACCGCGGCCAACGCCGAGTACTACGCCGAGATCGTCCACGAGCGGGCGGTGCTGCGCCGGCTGGTGGCCGCCGGCACCAAGATCACGCAGATGGGATACGCGGCCGACGGCGACGTCGACGAGATCGTCAACAGCGCCCAGGCCGAGATCTACGCCGTCACCGAGCAGCGGACCTCCGAGGACTACCTGCCGCTCGGCGACATCATGGAGGGCGCCCTCGACGAGATCGAGGCGATCGGCTCGCGCAGCGGGCAGATGTCCGGGGTGCCGACCGGTTTCACCGACCTGGACTCGCTGACCAACGGCCTGCACCCGGGCCAGATGATCGTCATCGCGGCCCGTCCCGCCATGGGAAAGTCCACCCTCGCGCTGGACTTCGCCCGGGCCTGCTCGATCAAGGCCAACCTGCCCAGCGTGATCTTCTCCCTCGAAATGGGCCGCAACGAGATCGCGATGCGCCTGCTGTCCGCCGAGGCGCGGGTGGCGCTGCACCACATGCGCTCCGGCACGATGACCGACGACGACTGGACCCGGCTGGCGCGCCGGATGCCCGACGTCTCGGCCGCGCCGCTCTACATCGACGACTCGCCGAACCTGTCGATGATGGAGATCCGGGCCAAGTGCCGGCGGCTCAAGCAGCGCAGCGACCTCCAGCTCGTGGTCATCGACTACCTCCAGCTGATGCAGTCCGGCGGCGCCCGCCGTCCCGAGAGCCGTCAGCAGGAAGTCTCGGACATGTCGCGAAACCTCAAGCTGCTGGCGAAGGAGCTCGAGGTGCCGGTGATCGCGCTGTCCCAGCTGAACCGAGGCCCCGAGCAGCGCACGGACAAGAAGCCGATGGTCAGCGACCTGCGTGAGTCCGGCTCCATCGAGCAGGACGCCGACATGGTCATCCTGCTGCACCGCGAGGACGCCTACGAGAAGGAGTCCCCCCGCGCCGGCGAGGCCGACCTGATCGTCGCCAAGCACCGAAACGGCCCCACCGCAACCATCACCGTCGCCTTCCAGGGCCACTACTCCCGCTTCGTCGACATGGCCAACACCTAGGCCGGCGCCGCCGGACGGCTCACAGGGTGAGCTTGAAGCCGTCGTGGGAGCGGGTGAAGCCCAGGCCCTCGTAGAAGCGGTGGGCCGCGGTGCGGGACTTGTTGCTCGTGAGCTGGACCAGGCCGCAGCCGCGGGACCGGGCGCGGGCCACGGCCCGCTCCATCAGGATGCGGCCGAGCCCTGCGCCCCGGCGGTCCGCGCGGACCCGGACCGCCTCGATCAGGGCGCGCTCCGCTCCCCCCTTGCCGAGTCCGGGGATGTAGGTGACCTGGAGGCAGCCCAGGACCGTGCCGCCGTCGGTCAGCACCAGCAGTTCGTTGCGGGGGTCCGCGGTGATCGAGGCGAAGGCCGTTTCGTAGGCCTCGGTCACGGTGACCGAGGCCGGGTCCACCACCCGGTCCTCGGCCGAGAGCAGGGCGAGGACCGCCGGCAGGTCGGCGCGGGTGGCGGGGCGGAGTCCGAAGGGGGATGCGGGTGCCGTCATGCACCTGACCCTAGGAGGTGGGCTTCGGCGGGGTCTTCAGGGCGTCGGTGAGGAGGGCCAGGGCGATGCCCAGGACGATGAGGACGATGTTCGTGTAGACCTCGTAGCCGTCGGGGCCCAGGTGGCGGAGGAAGCCGAAGAGGCGGAAGCCGGAGAACCATTCGTGGACCAGGCCGCTGGCGCCACCGGCGATCAGGACGAAGCTGACGAATCCGAGCAGTGATTTCATGGCTCCGACGCTAGGCACCGCGCCGCCGGCCCGGTATCGGGCGCCGGGCGCCGCCGCAGCGACCAAGGTCTCGTCTTGCGGCCGGGGCTGTCGTCCGAAGGTATCGGCCCCGGGCCGGGCCCCCGGAACACCCCGTCCCGCGTCGTAGATTGCGGGACATGACCCGCCAGAGCGTCCGTGACCGCCTCTCCGACCTCGGTGCCTTCCTCCTCGCGGCCGTCTTCGCCGTGCTCACCGCCGACGAGGCGCTGGCGGGCCGGGAGCTGTCCGAGACGGCCCTCTTCTACGACCAGCTCGCCGGGGGCCTCGCCTGCGCCGCGCTGTTCCTGCGGCGCCGCTACCCCGTGCAGCTGTCCGTGCTGCTGGTGGCCGCCGGGACGTTCTCGCACTTCGTGACCGGCCCGACGCTGGTGGCGCTGTTCACCGTCGCCTCCCGGTGCCCGGTGCGCACCACCCGCCTGGTGGCCTTCCTGACGGCCCTGCCGCTGCCGGTGTTCCTGATCCGGCACCCCGACCCCTCGCTGCCGGTCGCGACCTCGGGGGTCGTGTACTTCGCGCTGGTCTCGGCCGCCTTCGGCTGGGGGCTGTACGTCCGGTCCCGGCGGCGCCTGGTCGAGGAACTGCACGAGCGCGCCGAGCGGGCCGAGTCGGAGGCCCAGCGCACCGCCCGGGAGGAGATCGCCCGCGAGATGCACGACGTGCTCGCCCACCGGCTCTCCCTGCTGAGCGTGCACGCCGGAGCGCTGGAGTACCACCCCGACGCCCCGGCCGCGGAGGTGCAGCGGGCGGCCGGGGTGATCCGGGACAGCGCCCACCAGGCGCTGGAGGACCTGCGCGAGATCATCGGGGTGCTCCGGGACCCGGCCGGCCCGGAGGGCACCGACCGGCCGCAGCCCACCCTGGCCGACCTGCCCCGGCTGGCCGCCGAGTCCCGGGCCGCGGGCACGCCCGTGGTGCTGGACCAGGACGTGCCCGGGGCGTCGGAGGTCCCCGCGGTCCTGGGCCGGGCCGTCTACCGGGCCGTCCAGGAGGGCCTGACCAACGCCCGCAAGCACGCCCCGGACGCCGAGGTCACCGTGACCGTGCGCGGCACCCCGGGCGAGGGCCTGGTCGTGGAGCTGCGCAACGCGTTGCCCGGCGCCCCGCTCGAGCGGGCCATCCCGGGCGCCGGCCACGGGCTGATCGGGCTGGCCGAACGGGTCCGGCTGGCCGGCGGACGACTGGAACACGGCGGCACCGGCGCGGAGTTCCGCCTCCACGTCTGGCTACCGTGGACCGTGCGACCCCGTTCCACCTCGTCCTGACCGACCCCATCCGAGGAGCCTGCGGTGAACGACCCCGCTGCCGTGCGTGTCCTGCTCGTGGACGACGATGCGCTGGTGCGCTCGGGACTGCGGCTGATGCTCGGCGGCGCCCCGGACATCACGGTGGTCGGTGAGGCTGCCGACGGCTCGGAGGTGCCCGCGCTGGTGGACGCGCTCAGCCCCGACGTCGTCCTGATGGACATCCGCATGCCGGGGGTCGACGGGCTCACCGCCACCGAGGAGCTGCGCCGCCGGGCGGACCCGCCCCAGGTGCTGGTGCTCACCACCTTCAACACCGACGAGCACGTGCTGCGGGCCCTGCGGGCCGGGGCCGGCGGCTTCGTCCTCAAGCACACCCCGCCCGCGCAGATCGTGGCGGCCGTCCGCAGCGTCGTCGCGGGGGAGCCGGTGCTCTCGCCGGCCGTCACCCGGCAGCTGATCGCCCAGGTCTCCGGCGATCCGGGGCAGCTGGGCCGGGCGGCCCGGGCCCGGGACCAGCTCGCCTCGCTGGGCGCCCGGGAGCGGGAGGTGGCGGTGGCCGTCGGCGAGGGCAAGGCGAACGCGGAGATCGCCGCCGAACTGTTCATGAGCCTCCCCACGGTCAAGACCAACGTCTCGCGCATCATGGCCAAGCTCGGCCTGAACAACCGGGTCCAGATCGCCCTGCTGGTCAACGACGCCGGCGAGCTCTGAGCGGACGGCGCCGAGGACGGCGCCGGGGACACCGCCGCGCCGCATGGCGGGCCCGGAAAAACCCGGACGCTTCCGGCACTCCGAAATGCGAAGCTGCGGGCATGACTTCCGCACCAGAAGAGCTCCTTCCCGCCACCCGCCGCGCCCTGCTGCACCGGATCGCCGTGGCGCAGTCGGAGGGCCGCGCGCCCTCGGTGGTGGCGGCCGTGGTCCGGGACGGCCGGACCGTCTGGGAGGGCGCCCGCTCCTCCGTCGACGGCCACGCCCCCGACGGCGACGTCCAGTACCGCATCGGCTCGATCACCAAGACCTTCACGGCCGTGCTGGTCATGCGGCTGCGCGACGAGGGGCTGCTGGACCTGTCCGACCCGCTGGAGAAGCACCTGCCCGGCACGGCCGCGGGCGAGGTGACCATCGCCCAGCTGCTGGCGCACTCGGGCGGTCTGGCGGCCGAGTCGCCCGGCGAGTGGTGGGAGCGCTCCGCCGGTACGCTGCGGCCCGCACTGGCCGACGTCCTGGGCGAGGAGCCCTTCAAGCACGTCCCCGGACGGGTGCACCACTACTCCAACCCGGGCTACACCCTGCTGGGTTCGCTGGTGGCGGCGGTGCGCGGGCGCCCCTGGGCGGAGGTGCTGCGGGCGGAGGTGCTGGAGCCGCTGGGCCTGGACCGGACGAGCGTCCTGCCGCAGGCTCCGCACGCGGGTGGCTGGGCGGTGCATCCGTGGGCGGACGTGATGATGCCCGAACCGCTGGAGGACCTCGGGCTGATGGCCCCGGCGGGCGTGCTCTGGTCCACCACCCGCGACCTGGCGGTCTTCGCCGCCTTCCTGCTCGCGGGCGACGACCGGGTGCTCGGTGCGAGCAGCCTGCGGGAGATGCGGGCGCCCGGTGCGCCGCCGGAGCCGGGCGGTGCCGGATCGGGGTACGGGTTCGGGCTCCAGATCCTGAACACCGGGAACCGGCTGCTGGTGGGCCACAGCGGTTCGCTGCCCGGGTTCGTCGCCGGGCTGTGGACCAGCGAGGCCGACGGGCTGGCCGCGGTGGTGGTTGCCAACTGCACCTCGGGGCTGCCCGCCTCGACCGCCGCCGCCGACCTGCTCGCGATCGTGGCGGAGGCGGAGCCGCGCTTCCCCGAGCCCTGGCGTCCGGTGTCCGCCGTGGCCCCGGAGCTCCTGGAGTTGACCGGCCCCTGGTACTGGGGCACCTCCCCGCAGCTGCTGCGGCTGACCGCGGACGGCGGGGTGGAGCTGGGCCCGGTCGGGGCGGCCGGCCGGCGGTCGCGGCTGCGGGCCGAGCCGGACGGCACCTGGACCGGGCTGGACGGCTACTACGCGGGCGAGACCCTGCGCGCGGTCCGGCGCCCGGACGGCAGCCTGAGCCATCTGGACCTCGGCTCCTTCGTCTTCACCCGGACGCCCTACGACCCGGCCGCCCCGGTTCCCGGCGGGGTGGACCCGCGGGGCTGGCGGGGCACGGACCAGGGCCTGTGACGTAGCGTCCCGGCCCCGGCGGCCGGCAGTCCGCCGGGGCCGGGACGCGGATCAGCCGGAAAGCTCGCGTTCCAGCGGGGTGCGGAAGCGCGGGGTGACCCGGGCCGCGCCGATCCACTCGGCCAGTCGGGCGGCCTCGGCCCCGATGAGCGCACCGGCCTCGGCACCCGGGTCGGTGAGCAGACGCCAGACCACCTCGCCGTCCGCACGCTGGGCCCAGCCGCCCACGATCGCGCCGTTCCACCAGACGGTGGGTCCGATGTTGCCGGCGCGGTCGAAGAGCGCGGCCCGGTGCGCGGGGTCGAGGTGGAAGCCCCGGTCGGCCCAGCCCATCGCGCTGGGGTCCAGCCCGGGCAGCAGGGCGGCCCAGGGCTCGGGGGCCGCGGTGGTGCCGGTGTCCCCCGGGGCGACCAGGGCGGCGGTGCCGTCCTCCAACCGGACCGGCTCGGCTCCCGCGGCGGCCAGCGCCTTGCGGGTCTCGGTGAGCGTCCAGCCGGTCCACCACTTCAGGTCGGCCTCGGTGGCCGGGCCGTACGAGAGCAGCCAGCGGCGGGCCAGCTCGGCCCGGGCCTCCGCCGCGGGCAGCGCGGGCCAGGGCTCGGTGTGCGTCCAGCGGAACTGGCTGGAGACCCAGCTCCCGCGGGGCCGGTCCCGACGGATGCGGCCGTCGGCGGCCAGCAGCCGGATCACCCGAGAGGCCACGCCCTGGGTGGCCTCGTACGACTTCCCGCGGAACACGGTGATCTTCTGCTGGAGGGCGGCCACGGCGGCGGACAGCTGGGTGCCGGTGGAGGGGCCCCGGGCGTCCAGCGCGGCGAGCGCGGCGGCCTCCGCGGCGGCGAGCCAGGCCGCGTCGAGGCCCTGGCCGTCGTCCGCGAGGTGCTTGAGCAGGGTCCGGCGCTCCTTGGCGGCGATGGCCCGTGCGGTGGAGGAGTCCACGTACGGTGCCAGCTCGCGGGAGACGGCGAAGAGGGTGTTGCGCATGCTCAGCAGCCGGACCAGCGCGCCCTCGTCGTAGAACTCCGCCTCCATCGACGCGGCGTCGGCACCGGAGGTGCGGGCCCGGGCGGAGAGGAAGACCGTCGCGGCGTCCGTGGCGTGCAGGGCGACCACCGAGTCCGCCGCCTCGGCGACCGTCCGCGCCCGTGCCGAAGGGGCCAGCCGGTGGCGCCGGCCCAGCCGGTTGCGGCGCTCGGCGTCGGTGAGCGTGGGGTGCTTGGTCATGCCCCGGATCGTAGGGTCGGGAGCCGACAGGTACCCGGACCTCGCGGGTCCGGGCCGTGAGCGGTCAGCGGGGCCGGGCGGGCCGGCTCAGCCGGCCGCGACCGTCAGCGGCGCGAAGCGCCGGGTCCAGTCGCCGGGGAGGTCCGGGACGCCCCGGGTCATCACGGCGTTGAAGGTGATCGAGGCGAGCCCCCGGGCCTTGAGCCAGTCCCGTAGTTCCTCGTGGCGTACGTCCACATCGGTGCGCAGCGGCCGGTCCCCGCCCGCGGCCAGCGCGCTCACCAGCGCCTTGGCCGTCCCGGTGTCCCGGGCGATCAGGGGGCCGACGACATGGGTGTGCATGTTGGGCCAGGCGGCGGCGTAGCCGGTCAGCCGGCCGGAGGGGTCCTCGGCGACCACCAGCCGGTCCGCGAAGGCGGGCAGCCGGGTGATCATGTGCATCCGGCCGGTGCCGAACACCTCGCGGTCGAGCTCGAGGATGGCCTGGAGGTCGTCGGCGGTGGCCGGCCGGGTGCCCTCCGCCGTCTCGTCCCCGAGGGCCCGGAACTCGCCCATCAGCATCTCGGCGCGGCCCGGCGTGGTGAAACCGAGCTCTTCGTAGAGCGGCCGGCCGTTCGGGGTGGCGTGCAGGGTGAGCGGTACCGGCCCCAGTTGCTCGCAGACGTACGACATCAGGCGGCGGCCCAGGCCCTGCCGGGCGAAGCGCTCGGCCACCAGCACCATGCCGATGGCCGCCAGGTCGGGGGCGTCCGGGGCATCGCCGTACCGGGTGACCACGCAGGCGGCCGCGAGCCCCTTGCCGTCGGGGGCGTCGATCCCGAATCCGGTGCCCGCGGTGAGCAGGAGCCGCCATTTGTGTTCCTCGCGGGGCCACGAGCGGTCTTCGGAGAGGTCGGCGCAGTGGGTGACGTCCCCTGCGGTGAGACGTCGGATCGTCGCGTTGGCCAGGGCAGATGTCGTCACCGTGCCACCCTCTCGAAGAGCCTCGCACCCGTCCAGTGGATTTGGCGGTTCCGTCAGGTCCACGGGGTCGTTCCGTCATGGTTCGGCGCCATGTTTCACGTGAAACATGGCGATTCCGCGACCAGAGCGGCCTTACCCGAAACAGCCCGGGCATGTTTCACGTGAAACCGAAACATGGTGTTTCACGTGAAACGGAACGTCTAGCCTCGGCTGGCATGAGCACCCTGCACCTCTTCGACCTCGACGGCACTCTCATGTACGGATCCGCCGCGCCGGTCGAGATCTCCCGCCAGCTCGGCCTCACGGTCGAGATCGCGGAGCTGGAGCAGGAGTTCAGTGAGCGCAGGATCGAGCCGCCCGAGTTCGCCCAGCGCCTGCGGTCCCTGTGGGCGGAACTCACCGAGGTCCAGGTCCGGGCGGCTTTTGACGGTGCTCCGTGGCTGGCCGGGATCAAGGAGGTCTGGCAGGAGATCCGCGAGCGCGGCGACTACTGCGCCGTGGTGTCCCTCTCCCCGTCCTTCTTCGTCGAACTGCTCGTGGAATGGGGAGCCCATGCCGCGCACGGCTCGGTCTTCCCGGCCGTTCCCTTCACCCTCCCTCTCGACACGAGCGGAATTCTGACGCCCGCCCGGAAGGTGGAGGTGGCCGACCGGCTGTGTGCCCGTTTCGGGGTGACCCGGAACGATTGCATTGCCTATGGGGATTCGATGACGGACGCGGAGTTGTTCGCGGTCGTTCCGGTCTCCGTCGCGGTCAATGCGCGGCCGCACCTGGCGGCCGTGGCCACGCACGTGTACCAGGGGCTCGACCTTCGAGAGGCCTACCGGCTCGCGTCACTGCCCCGACAGGCGAGTGCCGGATCCTAACCGCAAAACCGGAGCGAAACGCGGTGTTTCCGCGTTTTGCCCCAAGTGCTGTATGGGGCTGGCATTCTGCGAGTGCCCGGAATCACCGATTCGAGGCCGAGGCGCGCGCAGACCGACCGAGTTGCTTTTAAGCGAGGCACCGCATGGACGCTCCGCCCACCAGACCGGCCAGAGGCGTGGCCCAGATACCCAAGGTGGGCCGCTCGTCACCCCGGCCCGCTCCCGCAGCAGCCGTACCGCCGGCCCGGTCCCCGGCCGCCCCGAAACCGGCCCCGGCCGAACCGGCCGGCGAACTCCCCGTCCCAGGACCGGTCTCCCCGGAGCCCTCACCGGATGCCGTGGTCATCCGGCGGACCCTGGCGGAGATCGAGCCCATCGCGGACAAGGTCACCTCGTACTTCTACGCCCTGGTCTTCGTCGGCCATCCCGAGCTGCGGGAGCTGTTCCCCGCCGCCATGGACGTCCAGCGGGACCGGCTCCTCAAGGCCCTGCTGACCGCCGCGGAACACATCGACAACCCCGGTGTGCTCGCCCCCTACCTGCGCCGGCTCGGCGGCGGGCACCGCAAGTACGGCACCCGGCCGGAGCATTACCCGGTCGTGGGCGAGGCCCTGATCGGAGCGCTGTCGCGGTACGCCGCCGACACCTGGGGCCCCGAGGCGGAGGCCGCCTGGGTCCGGGCGTACACCGTCATCTCGCAGATCATGATCGACGCGGCGGCCGAGGACGAGCAGCTCCGGCCCGCCTGGTGGCAGGCGGAGGTGGTCTCGCACGACCTGCGCACCCCGGACATCGCCGTGGTCACCGTCCGCCCCGACCAGCCGTACCCCTTCCTCGCGGGCCAGTACACGAGCCTGGAGACGCCCTGGTGGCCCCGGGTCTGGCGGCACTACTCCTTCGCCTCGGCACCCCGCTCGGACGGCCTGCTGTCGTTCCACGTGAAGGCCGTCCCCGCGGGCTGGGTGTCGAACGCCCTGGTCCGGCACGCCCGCCCCGGTGACGTGCTGCGGCTGGGGCCCCCGGCCGGTTCGATGGTCGTGGACCACGCCACCGACAACGGCATGCTCTGCCTGGGCGGTGGCACCGGCATAGCCCCGATCAAGGCGATGATCGAGGACGTGGCGGAGCACGGCGAACGCCGCCCGGTGGAGGTGTTCTACGGCGCCCGGCGCGACGGCGACCTGTACGACATCGACACGCTGCTGGGCCTCCAGCAGTCGCACTCCTGGCTGTCGGTGCGACCGGTGGTCTCCAACGGGCTGACCGGCCAACTGCCCCAGGCCGTCGGCGAGCACGGGCCCTGGAACTCCTACGACGCCTACCTCTCCGGCCCGCCGGGGATGATCCGCAGCGGGGTGTACGCCCTCGAGCGGATCGGCATCCCGCGCGACCGGATCCGGCACGACGCGGTGGAGGAGCTGGTGGCGGCGGGCTGACGCCCCGGACCGGCCCCGGCGCCCTCCCGGCCCGGGGCCGGACGCCTCAGCCCAGGTCCGGGGCGTGCATCGCGCGCACGCCTTCGATGTTCCCGTCCAGGTAGTGCCGCAGGGAGAGCGGGACGAGGTGCACGGCCGCGATGCCGACCCGGCTGAACGGGATCCGGACGATCTCGTACTCGCCCTGGGGCTCGTCGATCTCGGGGCCGTGGCGCTGGCTGGTGTCCATGGACTCCAGCCGGCAGACGAAGAAGTGCTGGACCTTCACGCCGGTGACACCGCCCTCGGCGATGTGCTCGACGGTGTCCACGAAACAGGGCACCACGTCGGTGATCTTCGCCCCGAGTTCTTCGTGGACCTCGCGGTGCAGTGCGTCGACGACGGTGGTGTCATCGGGCTCCACGCCCCCTCCGGGGGTGAGCCAGTAGGGATCGACTCCGGGCTTGGTTCGCTTGATGAGGATCAGGTCGTCACCGTCGAGCAGGATGGCGCGGGCGGTGCGTTTGACCACGGGACGTTCGGTCATGGGAAAAGAGTGGCCCGGTTCCGGGCGTCTGAAACTCACCAGCCCGCGGCGGCCTCCAGCAGGCGCTGCTGGGCGCGGGCCAGATGCGGCAGTCCGAGCGTGCCGGTGCGGGCCGTGAGGAAGTAGGTGCGCAGGGGCGGTACCGGCGGTTCCAGCAGGGCCACCACCCGCCGCTCCGCCAGGGCCGCCGCGCACAGGTACTTCGGCAGGACCGCGAGCCCGCCCCCGGCGGCCACGCACTCCAGCACCGCGCGCAGGTCCGGCACCACGACCGTGGCCGCGGCGGGCGGGCGGGTGTCGAAGACGGCCGTCCAGTACCGGGAGACCAGCGGCAGGGATTCGTGGACCTCGACCAGCGGCACCCCGTCCAGCGCGGCCGGTCCCTTGTCGCGCAGGGCCACCGGGTCGACGTACGCCGCCCACTGCGGGGCGGCGACCAGGACGTGCTCCTCGTCGCACAGGGCGCCCGAGACGAACAGCCCGCCGCGCGGCCGGGCGGTGGTCACGGCCAGGTCGTAATGGCCGGCGGCCAGCCCCTCCAGGACCTCCTCGGGATCGGCCAGCAGCGCGGCGCGGACCGCCCCCTCCGCCCCGAGGGCTCCCCCGGTCAGGGCGGGCAGCACCCGTAGCGAGACGAACTCCGGCGGCCCGGCCAGGTGCAGGGTGCGGGGCGGTGCCCCCGCGTCCGTCCCGGCGATCTCCAGCAGGGCGTCCAGGTGCGGGGCGGCCCGGTGCGCCAGCTCGTCCCCGACGGCCGTCGGGGTCACGCCCCGGGCCCGGCGCAGGAAGAGGGGGCGGCCGAGTTGCCGCTCCAGGGTGCGGATCTGCGAGGTCACGGCCGGCTGGGAGAGTCCGAGCAGGGCGGCGGCCCGGGTGAACGAACCGGCCCGGTGCACGGCGACGAAGGTACGGAGGAGGGCCAGGTCCATGGCAGCCCCTCTCTGGTGGCTCCGCCCGGCCGCCCGGACGGCAGACTCCCCACTATAAATATGTCGATAGGTCTCTGTCGTTCCTGTGATTGGACTCTGACACAGGGTCAACTAGCCTTGTCGGCGTGGTTCTTCGCCTGGTGACCCGGTGGGGGACCAGGACGCTCCGAGCCATGAGGGGGGAGGCTCGGAGCGTCCCTCCGCGCCTCAGACCTGCGGTGCAGCCGCCGCGTCCAGGGCGCGCAGCACGTCCGCCACCAGGTCGTCGGTGTCCTCGACCCCGGCCGAGAAGCGGATGAAACCCTCGGGCACGGCATCGCCGCCCCACCGTCCGCGGCGCTCGGCCGTGGAGCGGACTCCACCAAAACTGGTCGCGTCCTCGACCAGCCGTGCGGCGGCCAGGAAGCGCTCGGCGTGGGCCCGGTCGGGGAGGGTGAAGGACACCACGCCCCCGAAGCCCTGCATCTGACGGGCCGCGATCTTGTGCGAGGGGTCCTCGGGCAGCCCGGGATAGCGCAGCCCCCGTACCTCGTCCCTACCGGCCAGCGCCTCGGCCACCGCCAGGGCGTTCGCCCACTGCCGGTGGTTGCGCAGCGCGATGGTGGCCAGGGAGCGGTGTGCCAGCCAGGCCTCCATGGGGCCCGGGATGGCACCGACGATCTTGCGCCAGGAGCGCACCTGGGCCGCCAGGGCGGGGTCCCGGCAGACCACGTAGCCGAGCAGCAGGTCGCCGTGACCGGTCAGTCCCTTGGTGCCGCTGGCCACGGCGAAGTCCGCACCGAGTGCCAGCGGGCGCTGCCCGAGCGGGGTGGCCAGGGTGTTGTCCACCGCGACCAGGGCCCCGGCCCGGTGCGCCGCCTCGGCGAGCCGGCGGACGTCGCAGACGTCCAGCCCCGGGTTGGACGGGGTCTCCAGCCAGAGCAGCCGGGCGCCGTCGAGGTGGTGCAGCTGGCCGTCGTCGGCGGTGGGCGCGGTGCGCACCCGCACGCCGTAGGCCGCCAGCTGGTCGCGGACCAGGGGAAGCACCTGGTAGCCGTCGTCCGGCAGGACCACGGTGTCGCCGGAGCGGGCCTGGGAGAGCAGGACCGCCGCGATGGCCGCCATGCCGGAGGCGAAGACGACCGTCTCGACCTCCTCCCCGGGGGCCTCCAGCTCGCCGATGGCGCGTTCCAGCAGGGTCCAGGTCGGGTTGGTGTCCCGGCCGTAGGTGTAGGGCCCGTCGACCTCTCCGGGCAGGTGGAAGTGGGCCGCGAAGACCGGGCCGGGCAGGGTCGGGGCGTTCTTGACCGGCTCGGGCAGGCCGGCGCGCACAGCGCGGGTGCCCTCGCCGTAGCCGTCGGTCGCTCCGGCCGCGGGGCCGTCGTGGTGGGTACGCACTCAGTCGCCGTCGGGCAGGGCGACGTTCACGGCCCAGGAGACGACGCTGATGATCAGGCCGCCGACCACCGCGGTCCAGAAGCCCTCGACGTGGAAGCTGAGGTCGAGCTTGTCGCAGATCCACGAGGTCAGCAGCAGCATCAGGGCGTTCACCACGAGGGTGAACAGGCCCAGGGTGAGGATGAAGAGGGGGAAGGAGAGGAGCTTCACCACCGGCTTGACGACGATGTTGACCAGGCCGAAGACCAGCGCGACGAGCACGAGGGTCAGGGCCTTCTTGCCGGTGCTGTCACCGGTCAGCGTGATCTTCTCGAGCAGCCAGATGGCCACGGCCAGGGCCGCCGAGTTGGCGAGCGTCTTGACTAGGAAATTCGTCATGTGTCTGATCGTTGCAGAGAAGGTCCGTGACGGACATCAGCAGAACAGTGGAACCGAGAACACAAGGGGCAAGAGGCAGATGAAGGCATTCCGGCTGGAGGAACTGGAGGCGCAGCGCGCCGCCAACCAGGGCGCCTACCTCCAGTTCCTCCGCGAACGGAACATGTCCGTGGGCCTGTACGCGCTGGACGCCGGCCAGGCCGATCCGCAGCAGCCGCACGGCCAGGACGAGGTGTACTTCGTGGTCAGCGGGCGGGCCTCGGTCACCGTGGGGGACGAGACGGAGACGGTGGCGCGGGGCAGCGTGGTGTACGTGCCGGCCGGGGTGGTGCACCGGTTCCACCACATCACCGAGGACCTGAAGGTGCTGGTGGTGTTCTCCCCGCCGGAGAGCTGACCCCTAGGGGTCAGCTCAGGGGACTCCAAGGGCTCAGCGGCCCCCGTTCTTCCTTCCGCACTCCTAGCATCGAAGCCAGGAAGCAAACACCTGAGGAAGAGGTAGAGGCAATGGACGGCATCCGGGAGATATTCGCAGGCATGCCTTGGTGGGTGAAGTGGATCGCGGTCCCGCTGCTCGCGCTGATGGTCTTCGGCGGGGTCATCACCACCATCCTCGGCGCCCTGATCGGGTTCGTGTTCAAGGCCCTCCTCTTCGTCGCGCTGGTCGGCGGTCTGATCTTCGTGGTCCGCAAGTTCACCGGCGCGGGCACGAAGTCGGCGCACGGCGACTGGTAGTCACCGGCCGGTCCACCGCGACCGGCCTGTGCGATCGCCCTGCTGTGACCGGCCTGCGCTGACCGGTCCGCCGCAACCGGTCTGCCCGCCGCAATCGGGCAGACCGGTGATTAGCCCACGAGAGGGAACGAGACCCGCCAAACCATCTGCGACCGGGGAACCCGCAGATAGGGTTGGCCCCCAGGCGGCCCGCCGCCACGCCTGGGGGTGAGCTGTGTCTTCGGTGCACAACGCCGCTGTGCCGACACTGATCGGGTCGGTCCAGCGAGCGCTGAGACTCCTCGAGGCCGCGGGTGCGCACAGCGAGGGAGCCCCCGCCAAACAACTGGCCCGCGAGGCCGGCCTGCCCCTCCCCACCGCGTACCACCTGCTCCGCACCCTGACGCACGAGGGCTACCTCCGCAGGGAGAGCGGAGTCTTTCTGCTGGGCGATGCGGCCGGGCGGCTGGCCGGTGGGGGACTGCAGCAGAAACGTCGCATCATGATCCTCGACTCCCTCGCGCACTTCCGCGAAGTGGTCGGCGCACCCGTCTACTTCGCGGTCTTCCGCGCGGGTGAGATCGAGGTGGTGGGGGTCAGCGACACCCCCGAGATGCCCGCCGTCCGGGAGTGGGCCGACTTCCGGGCCACCGGGCACGCCCACGCCATCGGCCAGTGCCTCCTCGCCCAGCTCGACGAGCAGACCCGGCGCGACTACTACGCGCGGCATCCCGTCGAGGCCATCACCCCGTACACCGTCCGGGACCTGCGGGCGCTCGAGCAGCGGATCGCCGCCATGGGCCGGATGCAGCCGGTGATCGAGCGTCAGGAGTACGTCCTCGGCTCGGTCTGCGCGGCCATCCCGATCACAGCGGGTGACACCGCCGCGACCATGGCGATTTCCCTTCCCCTGGACCAGCAGGACCGGTTGCTCTATGTGGTTGATCGGCTACGGAGTGAAGTAGGCGCGCTGTTGAGCTCACTCTCGTTCTCTATCAGTATCTGAAATCTCACTCCTTGTGATCTGCGGTCGCTTCCACCACTCTTGTCAAGAGGGCCCTGGGGGATCATTCCTGGCCACTTCTCACAACAGCGGGGTACGCAATGCGCGAGTCGGTACAGGCAGAAGTCATGATGAGCTTCCTCGTTTCCGAGGAGCTTTCGTTCCGGATCCCGGTGGAGCTCCGGTACGACGCACGCGACCCCTACGCCGTGCGCCTGACCTTCCACCTTCCCGGAGACGCGCCCGTGACCTGGGCGTTCGGCCGGGAGCTGCTGCTCGACGGCATCAACAAGCCGTGCGGTGACGGCGATGTGCACATCTCCCCCACCGATCCGGAGGAGCTGTCCGACGTCCACATCCGGCTCCAGGTCGGCGGCGACCGGGCCCTGTTCAGGGCCGGTGCGGCCCCGCTGATCGCGTTCCTGGACCGGACCGACCGGCTGGTGCCGCTCGGTCAGGAGCGCAACCTCGGTGATTTCGAGGGGAATCTGGACGAGGCGCTGGACAAGATCCTCGCCGAGACCCGCACCCGGCAGAACGAGCAGAACGCAGGCTGAAATCCGGCCGCCCGCAGGCCCGCCCGGCGAGCCGACGCGCCGAGCCGATCATCACCCTCCGTAGCCGAGGCCGGTGGACGTCCCGACCTCCGCGCTCTCCGTCCGGCGGACGGCTACCGCTTGCGCCGGCGTCCCCGACCGCCCCGCCCGGGTACCCCAGCGGGCGTGGCGGTCGGGGACACCGGCCGGTCCGCCGACACCACCAGCGCGGCCAGCGCCGTGGTCACCGGCACCGAGGCCACCAGGCCGATCGACCCGACCAGGGTCCGCACGATCTCCTCCGCCACCAGCTCGCTGTTGGCCACCGTGCCCACGCTGCTCTGGGCGATCGAGAAGAGCAGCAGCAGCGGCAGCGCCGCGCCCGCATAGGCCAGCACCAGCGTGTTGACCACCGAGGCGATGTGGTCCCGGCCGATCCGGATGCCCGCCCGGTAGAGGTCCCGGGGGCCCATGGCCGGGTCCGCCTGGTGCAGTTCCCACACCGCCGAGGTCTGGGTGACCGTCACATCGTCGAGCACGCCGAGCGATCCGATGATCACACCCGCCAGCAGCAGGCCGCTCATGTCGATGTGCGGGTACAGGCCGTGGATCAGGCCGGTGTTGTCATCCGTGTTGCCGCTCAGGAACGCCCAGTCGATGAAGAGCGAGCCCAACAGCCCGATCAGCACCAGCGAGACCAGGGTGCCGAGCACCGCCACCGAGGTGCGCGCCGTCAGGCCGTGGCACATGTACAGCGCGATGAGCATGATCGCGCTGGCCCCGACCACCGCCACCAGCAGCGGGTTCGACCCCTGGAGGATGGCCGGCAGGATGAACAGCGTCAGCACCGCGAAGCTCACCACCAGCGCGATCAGCGCGGTGACCCCGCGCAGCCGGCCGACCAGCACCACCGCCACCGCGAAGATGCCGGCCAGCAGCGCCAGCGGCAGCTTCCGGTTCACGTCGATCACCGAGTACTGGAGATCCCGCGGAGCGTCGGGCGCGTACGCCACCACGACCTCCTGACCGTCGCTCAACTGCCGGGGCGCGCCCGGCTGGACGATCTCGACGAAGGTCCGGCCCCGGTCGGGGCCGCTGCGCACCTCGACGGTGGCCTTCTTGCACTGCCCGTTCTGCGACTGCACCGCCTCGCGGCCCTCGGGGGTGGAGGTGTCCCCGGTCGGCGGGACCTGTGCGGCGTTGACGTCCTTGCAGTCCACCCGCTCCAGCCGGACCACTTGGCCCTGCTGGGTCTGCCGGTCGAAGCCGACGCCGGTCCGGGAGTGGTCGGGGGTGCCGCCGGGCCAGAGCACCGCCATGCCGATGACCACGGCCGCGGCGAAGGGGATCAGGACGGCGGCGATGACCTTGCGCAGGTGCCGGGAGCCGGGCGCGGCCGGTCCGTGGCTGTGCGCGTGCCCGTGCCCGCCGTGGCCTCCGTGCCCGTGCCCGCCGTGACCTCCATGGCCGCCGTGTCCGGAGCGCCCGTGACCGTCGTGTCCCCCGTGCCCGTGGCCACTGTGGTCGGAGTGCCCGTCGTGGCCCGCACGGTCGGAGTGGTCCGGGTGGTCGCCGGGGTTCCTGGGGCGCTGCGGAGAGGTGGTCACCGGCCGATCATCGCAAGAGATGAGGGGGCCCACTGTTCAGCGCCACACAGATGACGCTAGCGTGGGGGCACCTTTGCACAACGCGGGAGCTCGGAGCACCGGGCTGAGAGGGCGCTGATCACCGTACGCGCGTCGAGGACGACGAGCGGGTACGGGAGGAGGCTGCGTCGACCGCCGAACCTGTTACCGGGTAATGCCGGCGTAGGGAGATAGGTCTCATGACCATTCAGGATGCACGCACGCCTGCCACCAGCCAGGACGAGCGCACGCCGGGCTGGCACAAGGGGTACGTCGTGGGCTCCCGCCCCGACCTCCGGGTGCCCGTCCGACAGGTCCACCTCACCAACGGCAAGGACGTCACGCTCTACGACACGTCCGGTCCGTACACCGACCCCGCCGTCGACACCGACGTCCGCCGGGGCCTGGCCCCGCTCCGCGAGAACTGGATCATCGGTCGCGGCGACACCGAGGAGTACGCGGGCCGTCCCGTGCGCCCCGAGGACGACGGCATCAAGCACACCTCGCCGCGCGGTGGCCTGAAGAACCTCGACGCGGTCTTCCCGGGCCGCCCGCGGCAGCCCCGCCGCGGCCGGGGCGGCCAGGCCGTCACGCAGCTCGCGTACGCCCGCCGGGGCGAGATCACCCCGGAGATGGAGTACGTCGCGATCCGCGAGAACGTCTCCCCCGAGGTCGTCCGCGAGGAGATCGCCGCAGGTCGCGCGGTGCTCCCGGCGAACGTCAACCACCCGGAGATCGAGCCGATGATCATCGGCAAGCGCTTCCTGGTGAAGGTCAACGCCAACATCGGCAACTCCGCGGTCACCTCCTCCATCGAGGAGGAGGTCGACAAGATGACCTGGGCGACCAAGTGGGGCGCCGACACGGTCATGGACCTCTCCACCGGCCGCAACATCCACACCACCCGCGAGTGGGTGCTGCGCAACTCCCCGGTCCCGATCGGCACCGTGCCCCTGTACCAGGCCCTGGAGAAGGTCGACGGCCGCGCCGAGGACCTGACCTGGGAGATCTACAAGGACACGGTCATCGAGCAGGCCGAGCAGGGCGTGGACTACATGACGGTGCACGCCGGCGTGCTGCTGCCGTACGTCCCGCTGACCGCCCGCCGCAAGACCGGCATCGTCTCCCGCGGCGGCTCGATCATGGCCGCGTGGTGCCTGGCGCACCACAAGGAGAACTTCCTCTACACGAACTTCGAGGAGCTCTGCGAGATCCTCGCGACGTACGACGTCACGTACTCGCTGGGCGACGGCCTGCGCCCCGGCTCCATCGCGGACGCCAACGACGAGGCGCAGTTCGCCGAGCTGCGCACGCTGGGCGAGCTGAACACCATCGCCAAGCGGCACAACGTCCAGACGATGATCGAGGGCCCGGGCCACGTCCCGATGCACAAGATCAAGGAGAACATCGACCTCCAGCAGGAGATCTGCGAGGAGGCGCCGTTCTACACGCTCGGCCCGCTGACCACCGACGTCGCTCCGGCGTACGACCACATCACCTCGGGCATCGGCGCCGCGATGATCGCCTGGTGGGGCACGGCCATGCTCTGCTACGTGACGCCCAAGGAGCACCTGGGCCTGCCCAACCGGGACGACGTCAAGACCGGTGTGATCACCTACAAGATCGCCGCGCACGCCGCCGACCTGGCCAAGGGCCACCCCGGTGCCCAGGAGTGGGACGACGCCCTGTCGGACGCCCGCTTCGAGTTCCGCTGGGAGGACCAGTTCAACCTGGCCCTGGACCCCGACACGGCGCGTGAGTTCCACGACGAGACGCTGCCCGCCGAGCCGGCCAAGACCGCGCACTTCTGCTCGATGTGCGGTCCGAAGTTCTGCTCGATGAAGATCTCCCAGGACATCCGCCGCGAGCACGGCGGAGACCTGAAGGCCGAGGAGATCCAGGCCGGCATGGCGGAGAAGTCCGCCGAGTTCGCCGCCTCGGGCAACCGGGTCTACCTGCCGCTGGCGGACTGACCCGCACGCACTGCCACGGGACGGACCCGCGACCCTGTGGGGGGAGTCGCGGGTCCGTCCCGGTTCCGTCAGTAGGTGGCGACGGAGACCTCGCCGGCCCCCGACTCCGTCCCGTCGTCGAAGGTCACGGTCACGCGGTAGAAGACCGTGGTGCTCGCCGGGAGCACCGCGTCGTAGTACGAGGTCTCGGTCCGCGCCAGCGGCTTCGCGGTCAGCCGGTCGAAGACCCGGGTGGCCGGGTTCCAGCGGTAGACGTGCAGGCCGGTGGCCTTGTGGCCGCCCGCGTCGGCCTCGGGCGTCAGGCCCAGCCAGCCGATCCGGCTGCCGGAGTTGCCCATGGCGGCGTTGAGGTACCCGACCGGTGCGCCGGTGGGGGCCGGGGTCGCGGCGGCGTCCGGCCGCAGGTCCAGCTCGGTCACGCCGGTGACCGTGGCGCCCGTGGCGGGCGTCAGCTGGTTGCCGTACTGGTCGACGGCGACCACGGCGTAGCGGACCTGCTCGCCGTCGGCCGGAGTGCGGTCGAGGTACTGCGTGCCGGTGATCTCCCGGGGCCGGCTGGTCCAGTCGTCGATGAGCGGCCGGTAGGTCCACTGGCCCTCGGTCTGCGTGCCGCGCAGGACGACGTAGTGGTGGAAGCCCGGTTCGGTCAGGGCGTGCCAGGACAGCGCGACGCCGTTGCCCTTCGGGGCCGCCTGCACACCGGTCACCGCGGCGGGCGCGGTGGTATTGCCCTGCACCTGCACCCGCATCTCCACCGACGGGGTGCCCGGGACGCCGGAGCGGTCCACGGCCGTCACCCAGTAGTAGTACGTACGGCCCGGCCCGGGCGCCACGTCCGTGAAGGACGTGCCCCGGACGTGGTCGCCGACGAGGCGGACGCTCTGGTGCTCGGAGCGCGGCGCGTTCGACTGCCAGACCTGGTAGCCGTCGAAGTCGGCGCTGCTCGCGGCCGAGGGGTCCCAGCTCAGGGTGACGCCCCGCTCGTCCTCCACGGCCCTGGCGTTCAGCGCGGTCTCGGCCGGGGGCGTCCGGTCCTGCGTCATGAACTCCTGCGTCGGCAGCGAGGGGGCCGACTCGTTGCCCGCCCTGTCGACGGCGGTGACGACGTAGTAGTACCAGTCGCCGGTCTGCGGCACCGCCTCCTGGTACGAGGCCCAGCCGATCGGGGTGGGGCCGCTGACCAGGTTCGTCGGGACGGCGGGCACCGTCCGCGAGGTGGCGCGGTAGACGCGGAAGCCGACGACGTCGGGCTCGGTTGAGGAGGCCCAGAACAGCTGGACCTTCTCGACGTTCCCCATCGCCCAGTTCTTGTCCACGCCCAGGGGGGCCGCGGGCGCGGTCCGGTCGGCCGTGGTGACGGACTTGTCGGCGGTGCCGGCCGATTCGTTGCCCGCCTTGTCGACCGCGCGCACCTCGTAGAAGTAGGTCGCACCGGTCCGGGGGAGGCTGGTGTCGGTGTACGCGGCGGTGGTGGTGGTCGCCAGCGGCTTGGCGGGGAAGGCGGCGCCGTCGGCCCGGCGGTAGACGCGGTAGCCGGCGAGGTCCATCTCCTTGTTGGCGCTCCAGCGGAGGGCGGCGTGGTACGAGGAGTAGGTCAGGGCCGGGGCGGCGGGCACCAGCGGCTTGACCTTGTCGACGGTGGCCGAGGTCAGCGGGGCGTAGGAGAACTTCACGTTGGCCAGGCCGGTGAAGTTGGCGTAGTCGATCCGCAGGGTGTGGGTGCCCGCCGGGATCGTGACGTCGACCGTCTTCTTCTGCGTGGTGGAGACGTTCTTCCACAGGTCGGCCTTGCGGACGCCGTCCAGGTAGACCCGGATGCCGTCCCGGGTCTCGGCGGCGAAGCGGAAGGGGCCCCCGGAGCCGAAGTCGCGGGTGAGGGTCCAGCGGACGCCGAAGTTGTCGGCGGGCAGCCCGGTGGCCGGGGCCTTCGAGCCCCAGTTCTGGTCGATCGCGGAGTCGCAGTCCGTCTTCTTCGGGGTGCCGGTCAGCGTGGTGTTGGCGAAGAAGGTCCGGGTGAAGACCGGGGAGGCGCAGGTCACGGCGGCCTCGGCGGCCCCGGCGGCCCCGGCGAGCAGACCGCCGGTGGACGCCAGGACGACGGAGGCGGCCAGGGCCGCGGTGGTACGGCTGCGTCGGCCGGTGGGGGACGGGACACGCGTGGCAGGTCTCATGCCGGTGCAGACCCGCCGGGCGCCACGATGGTTGTATGCGCCCGGCGTTCGCGTTTCGTTGGTTGTGCCGAACCTTTCCGGCCAGGGCCTCTGGAGGGCTGCCACCGACGCCGGCGACAGGCCTCGAGACGGCTGCCACCGGCGCCGGCGACGGTCAGGCGGGCACGCCGGACCGGTCCGACGCGGGTGCGCGGGGGCCGTCGTCGAGGGCGGCGGCGGACAGGCCCCGGCGGGCGAAGTCGAGGTTGGCGGTGACCCGCTCGCGGTGCTCGGCCGGCAGCTTCCCCTCGGCGAGCAGCCGCTCGCAGCACTCCGCCGACTCGGCGTACGCGCCGGTCCAGTAGGCCGCCACGGCCAGTTCGTCCAGCGCGCGCCAGGAGTGCCACTCGAACTCGACGAACAGGATGTCCTCCGGGTACGGGATCCGCACCGCCTGCCGGGCGAACAGGTAGGCCAGCGGCCACCGGCCCTCGGTCCGGTGGATCCGGGCCAGGTCGCCCAGCGCCTCGGCGCGGCTGGGCCGGCTCTCGTACGCCCGCAGGTACCGGTCCGTCACCTCGGCAGCCGGCCGGCCGAGCGCGGCCGCGGCGCGCGCGGCGTAGACCCGGGCGCAGTATGTCTCCTCGGCCCAGCCGCCCAGCGCGACCCGGTGGTCGTAGGCGGCCAGGGACTTCTCCGGCTCGCCCGCGTCGCGCCAGCTCTGCGCCAGGTAGAAGGCGTACCGGGCGTTCCCCGGCTCCTTGGCCAGCCCCTCCGTGAGGATCTCCGCGTCCCGCAGGTACTTCTGCCGCTGCCCGCCCTCCCGGAGCCGCGCCCCGCCGCCGACGGTCCGGATGTGGGCGCCGTCGAGCACACCCCGGCTGGGCTCGGTGCCGCACTCGATGTACTCGTGGAGGACCCCGACGTACCGCCAGGGCAGCCGGGTGGAGACCAGGGCCGGCCGCCAGTGGATGATCGGGCCGTCGTGCAGGGCGACGGCGTACGAGTCGAGGGTCAGCGCCGGCCTGCGGAAGCCGGGCCGGACCTCCAGCTCGTCGTCGCCGTCGATGAAGAACAGGTAGTCGGCGCGGTCGCGGGCGAGGTCGATCGCCTCGGAGCGGCTGCCGTCGAAGCCCTTCCAGGGCCGCTCGTGCAGTTCGCCGGGCAGGTCGGCGAAGCACTCGCGGATGACGTCCTGGGTGCCGTCCGTCGAGCCGGTGTCGACGATGACCCAGGTGTCGATCAGGGGGCGTACCGACTCCAGGCAGCGCCGGATGGTCGGGGCCTCGTTCTTGACGATCATGTTCAGACAGACAGTGGGCTGCACGGTGCCGTCCCGGGTGTGGCCGTCCTGACAGGTCCCCCGTGACGTTAGGGAGGCGGACGGCGCGGGTGGCGGCGGCTCGCCGGGCACCCGGCCGGGCGGGGGGCCGACGCGTCCATCGGTGGGGGTTACCTAGGCCGATGTGTTGATCTGACCGCAGAACCGCTTGGGGAACCGGCGACGGCCGTCAATAGCTGCCTGGAATCGTCGAAACCGCCCGCCGGGGCGTCAGCAGCCGCCGGCCGGGGCCCCGTTCCCAAGGAGCGTCGCAGTGAGTCGTGAGCACCGGACCAGATCACCGCTCGGTCCCCTCCCGCGCAACCGGGTCTGGCTGGCCGGCGGCGCCCTGGCCTCGCTGTCCCTGGTCCTGACGGGTCTGGCCGCCCCCGTCCTGGCGGTGGCCCGGCCGGTCACGGGCGTGCACGCGGCCCCGGCGGGCGGTGGCGGAGGCGAGGGCTGCGAGAAGCGGCCCGGCCCCCGGGCCCACGCGCTGCCCGACGGTGGCGGTGGCGGCGGGCACGACAAGTGCCAGGGCCCCACCGGCCCCACGGGCCCGACCGGTCCCACCGGCCCGCCCGGGCCGAGGGGCGAGACCGGCCCGCAGGGTCCGACCGGCGCCACGGGTGCGACGGGCGGTCCGGGTGCGACGGGTGCGACGGGTGAGACCGGTCCGGCGGGTCCGCAGGGCCCGACCGGTGCCACGGGCGCCACCGGCGGTCCGGGTGCGACGGGCGCGACGGGTGAGACCGGTCCGGCGGGTCCGCAGGGCCCGACCGGTGCCACGGGCGCCACCGGCGGTCCGGGAGCCACGGGTGCGACCGGTGCCACCGGCGCGACCGGCGCCACGGGTGCGACCGGCGGTACGGGTGCCACGGGTCCGACCGGAGCCACCGGCGCCACGGGGGACCCCGGCCCCACCGGGGCAACCGGCCCCCAGGGCCCCCAGGGCCAGATGGGCCCGGCCGGCCCCGCGGGCCCGCAGGGTCCCCAGGGCCCGATCGGCGCGACGGGCGCGACGGGCGAGACCGGGGCCACCGGGGCTACGGGTGCTACGGGCGCCACGGGTGAGACCGGAGCCACCGGCGCCACTGGCGCAACGGGTGCCACTGGAGCCACCGGGGCCACTGGGGCCACTGGGGCCACGGGCGAGACCGGGGCCACAGGTGCGACGGGTGCGACTGGTGCGACCGGCGCCACGGGTGCGACCGGTGCCACCGGTGACACGGGCCCCATCGGCCCGACCGGCCCGCAGGGCCCCCAGGGCCCGATCGGAGCGACGGGTGCCACGGGCGCTACCGGCGCGACGGGTGCCACGGGCGCTACCGGTGCGACGGGTGCCACCGGTGCGACGGGCGCTACCGGCGCCACGGGCGCTACTGGTGCGACGGGAGCCACCGGCGCGACGGGAGCCACGGGAGCAACCGGCGCGACCGGCGGCTGCAACGCCATCGCCAACTACAAGCCCGCCGCCAACCGCGAGATCAAGGCGGTGATGATCAACGGCATCGCCTACGTCGGCATCCGCGGCATCCAGCCGCAGGCCACCAACTTCGACTGGCACAACCTGACCAACCCGGCCCGCAACCCGGGCTACCCGACCGGGGTGGCCTGCGGCATCGCCGTCGACGAGCACTCCAACGGCGCGAACATCGAGATCGCCACCACCACGGGCCAGGTCTGGGAGACCTTCTGCACCATCGACAACCCCACGCCCTCGCTGGGCTGCGGTACGACCGGCGCGGGCAACACCCACCCGTGGGTCCAGGTGCTCCCCGGTCCCACCAGCGCCCCGGCTCTGCGGTCGGCCCCCGCGCTCACCACGTCCCCGGGGACCCTCCACCGGCAGACGCCCGCGCCGGCCGTGCGCAACCAGGCCGTCAAGGCGGACAAGTTCCGGCGTCAGCCGGTCAAGAAGAACCAGCAGGCGGACCAGAAGATGTAGCCGCCCCAGAGAAGTGACGTACCGCGGCCCGGGCCGCCCTCCGGACGATCAGTCCGGGAGGCGGTCCGGGCCGCCGACGTCGGGGCTGGTGAAGTCCGGGCTGCTGTAGCCGGGCCGGCGGGCCGGCTCCTCGGCCGCGGGGCTGGTGAAGTCCGGCCGGGTGTAGCCCAGCTGCGGGATGCGCCCGGCCGGCCGGTACGGCGCCCCGGCGGCCGGGTCCGCCCCGGGATCGGCCAGCGCGTCGCGCAGGAAGGGCAGGATGCCCCGCTCCAGCAGGGCGTGCTGCCAGGCCTCCCGGGCGCGGGAGACCTCCTCGGGTATGTCCTGGGGGTCCTCCGGGACCACCTCGGTGGCGCTGTTGCGGACCGCGGTGACCAGCAGCCCGACGGCGGCGAAGAGGATCGCGAGCACGGTCAGCGCCCCGAAGAGCCAGCCTGCCGTCAGCATGGTGCCGGCGAAGGCGGGCGCCGGGTCCAGCAGCTTCAGCAGGTAGCCGACCAGCAGGAAGATCAGCATGGCCGTGCCGGACAGCACTGGCGCCAGGACCGCCACCACCGCACCGGCCCCGACCCTGCCGGGCGCCTCGTCGGCCGTGGCCGGCCCGCGCAGCGCCGGGTCCCGGTGGTCCTCTCTGACCTTCACGAAGTGCTCGTACTCGGGAGCCGCCGCGCCGATCAGGATGCCGCTGGCGTCCATGGCCATGGTGCGCAACTGTTCGGCGTTCAGGCGTTCACCGATCGAGGCCAGGTCCGGTCGCTCGGGCGCGTTGCGCAGAGCTTCGTCGAGGAGGCGCTGGAATTCCGGGCGGTCCTCGGTCAGCAGGTGCGGAGCGCTGGTCATGTTGCATCCCCCGATGCTCCGTGGGCGCCGGTATGCCCGCGTAGACCGGACAAACGGCGGAAACGGAGGAGAGCCTGCTACGGACAGTGCGATGGTAGAGCGCCCGTGCCGTGCCATGACAGGGGCTTTCGTGAAATACCCCGGACGGTGAACACTCAGTCGCGCAGCGGCAGTTGCCGGACCAGGAGTTTTCCGGCCATGGTCACCCCGCCGTCCATGGCGATGGCGAGTCCGTCGGCGTACACGTGCGGCCCCTCGACGGTGGGTCCGCTGCTGTCGTCGCCGTCCTCCGAACCGACCTCGCCGAGCAGGTACGGAATGGGGCTGTGGCCGTGCACCACGCGCTCGCCGCCGTAGACGTCCAGCAGCTCCCGGACCGCGACCGGGCCGGACTCGTCGTCCCGGAAGGCGAAGCGCTTGGTGAACTTGCGGAACAGGTCCCAGCAGATGTCGGCGTCGTTGCGGTTGAGCAGCTCGTGGATGGTGTCGTTGACGTCCTCGATCGAGTCGCCGTAGTCGAGGTAGGCGGTCGTGTCGGAGTGCAGCAGCAGGTGGCCGTCCTCGAGGGCGGCCGCGTCGAGCCGGGACATCCACTGCAGGTGGACGTCCTCCAGGCGCTCCATGTCGGTGCGCTGACCGCCGTTGAGCAGCCAGGCGGCCTGGAAGGTGGCGGTGCCCGCGCCCGACTGGACGGGGGTGTCGCCGAAGCGCTTGGCGCCGATCAGCAGCAGTTCGTGGTTGCCCATGAGGGCCTTGCAGTAGCCGCCTGCCGCGGCGGCCTCCGCGGAGAGCCGCATGACCAGGTCGATCACGCCGATCCCGTCGGGGCCCCGGTCGGTGAAGTCGCCGAGGAACCAGAGCCGGGCGTTGCCCGCGGACCAGTTGCCCTCGGCGTCGAGCAGGCCCTGGGCGCGGAGTTCGGCGACCAGTTCGTCGAGGTAGCCGTGCACGTCGCCGACCACCCAGAGCGGGCCCGGACCGCCGCGGTCCTCGGGGACGTACTGCACCTGGACGGTGTCCCCCGGGCCCCCCTCGGGCCGCCCGATGACGGGCAGGTCGCGCTGGGTGGGGGTGTAGCCGTCGGGGTCCGCGTCGGGGAGCTGCCCGCCGGCACCGGCCGGCTGGGCCTCGGCGCGGTGGCCGTCCCCGGGGTACGGGTCGGTGGCGTACGGGTTGACGAAGGGGGCGGGGGCCGCCGCCGCGGACGGGGCGGGGCCCTGCGCGGTGAACGGGGCGTGAGCCTCCGGGGCGTACTCGACCTCGGGAACGCGGAAATCCCGGAGCGTATCCGTCCGCATCGCGGGTCCCTGACCGGCCCCCTGAGTCATCGACCCCTCCACCACCTCGCGCTGCCGTACACCTGCGGACCCTCCTGGCCGGAGGGTCCGTGATGTCGTGCGCCCATCATAGGAATGCGGCTCGCGCTGTGTGACGCACCAGGGGTGGTGAATCCTGGACGAACCCGGGCCGGGTTGGTTGTTTCTCCCGGTTTGGGTGGTCTGGGCGGGCGGTGGTGCGGAGCTCTTCCCCGTCGTCAGTCCCCGGCCGGCGAGCGCGGCGGGCTGACGGTGGTCCGCGGCGGCCGGCGCTGCGAGGAGGTCCTGATGATCAGTTCGGTCGGTATCACCTGCTCGACCGGCCGCTCCGTGTCCACCCCTTCGATGGCGTCGATGAGGAGCTGGACGACCGCCGTGCCGATCCGGCGCGGCTTGAGCGAGAGGGTCGTGATGGGCGGTTCGGTGTTCGCGTAGACGGTGGACTCGCTGCAGCAGACGAGCAGCAGGTCGTCGGGGACCCGCAGCCCGTAGCGCCGGGCGGCGGCGAGCAGGTCGGTGCCGTTGGGGTCGAAGAGCCCGTAGACGGCGTCGGGCCGGTCCGGCCGGGCGAGCAGCCGGTCGGCGGCCACCGCGCCGGCGCACGGGTCGTGGGCGGGGTAGGACTCGTAGACCGGGTCCTGGCCGACCCGGGCGCACCAGTTGAGGTACGCGGTCGTGGAGAGCCGGGTGTACGTGTCCGTGGTGGTGCCGGTGAGCAGCCCGATCCGGCGGGCGCCCGCGGCGGCGAGGTGGTCGAGGAGGTCGAGCACGGCCGCCTCGTGGTCGTTGTCCACCCAGGCGGTGACCGGCAGCGAGCCGGCCGGCCGGCCGTCGGAGACCACGGGCAGGCCCTGCCGGACCAGCTCCGTGACCACCGGGTCGTGGTCGGAGGGGTCGATCACCACCGTCCCGTCCAGCGCCACGTTCGACCAGACGTCGTGGCGCGAGGTGGCCGGGAGGATCACCAGGGCGTACCCGCGGGCGAGCGCGGCCGAGGTGGCGGCTCTGGCCATCTCCGCGAAGTACGCGAATTCGGTGAAGGTGAAAGGTTCATCCCCGTAGGTGGTCACGGTCAGGCCGATGAGGCCCGACTTGCCCGTACGGAGCGTTCGGGCCGCGGCGGACGGGCGGTAGCCCAGCCGGTCGGCGACCTCGCGGACGTGGCGGCGGGTGGCGTCCGGCAGCCGGCCCTTGCCATTGAGCGCGTCCGAGACAGTTGTGATCGAGACGCCGGCCGCGGCGGCCACGTCCCTGATGCCTGCCCGTCCTTGCCGGGCGGCCCGCCGGGGGGTCTCCGTCCGGCTCACCTGATGCTTCCCTGCTGCTGTCATGGCGAGCCGATAGTAGGGCTCGGACGGGCGGGTGGTCCGGGTGCATATGCACCCGTTGACAGGCACGATTCTGCATGGTTCGCCACCCCCAATGACCTTGGAAACTAAGGCCGTTGACCGGGAGGGGTCCGAGCTGGGGCCTGTCGGCGGGTACGGGCATGCCAAAGTGGTGATGTTTCGAAGTGGTCTCAACTCACCTTCACGGGGGACGCGCGCCACGGCGCAAGCCACCGGCGCACGCATATATGCATGCGCTCCCCTCATTCCTTCTGCCAGCCATTCTCCGAACGGCGGAATCCTCATAAGGTGAGCAGTATTGAGTTGTAAGGGAAGGTCGAGGAGGACCTGCGGTGAGCGAGAAGAGCCCGAAGCTGCGCGCCGAGCTGGACGGCATCCCCACCTACAAGCCGGGGAAGCCCGCCGCTGCCGGGGGCCCGGTCGCATACAAGCTTTCCTCCAACGAGAACCCGTACCCGCCGCTCCCGGGGGTGCTGGAGAGCGCGGTGGCCGCGGCCGGGAGCTTCAACCGCTACCCCGACATGGCCTGCACGGGCCTGGTGAACGAGCTCGCGGACCGCTTCGGCGTGCCGGTGGAGCACATCGCCACCGGCACCGGCTCGGTGGGCGTGGCCCAGTCGCTGATCCAGTCGACGGCCGGTCCGGGTGACGAGGTCATCTACGCCTGGCGGTCTTTCGAGGCTTATCCGATCATCACGCAGATCTCGGGTGCGACCTCGGTCAAGGTGCCGCTCACCGAGGGCGATGTGCACGACCTGGACGCCATGGCCGCGGCGATCACCGACCGGACCCGGCTGATCTTCGTCTGCAACCCCAACAACCCGACCGGTACGGTCGTGCGCCGGGAGGAGCTGGAGCGCTTCCTGGACCGGGTGCCCTCGGACGTGCTGGTCGTGCTCGACGAGGCGTACCGCGAGTTCATCCGGGACGCGGAGGTGCCGGACGGCATCGAGCTCTACCGGGACCGGCCCAACGTCGCGGTGCTGCGGACCTTCTCCAAGGCGTACGGGCTGGCCGGCCTGCGGGTCGGCTTCGCGGTGGCGCACGAGCCGGTGGCGGCGGCGCTGCGCAAGACCGCGGTGCCCTTCGGCGTGAGCCAGCTGGCCCAGGACGCCGCGGTGGCCTCGCTGCGGGCCGAGGACGAGCTGCTCGGCCGGGTCGGCTCGCTGGTCTGCGAGCGCAACCGCGTCTACGAGGGCCTGGTGGGCCAGGGCTGGACGGTGCCGGTCAGCCAGGCGAACTTCGTCTGGATGCGGCTGGGGGAGCGGACCGCCGCCTTCGCGGCGGCCTGCGAGCAGGCCGGTGTGGTGGTCCGGCCGTTCGCGGGTGAGGGCCTGCGGGTCACGATCGGCGAGCCGGAGGCCAACGACATCTTCCTGCACACGGCGGAGGCGTTCCGCAAGGAGCTGTAGCCGCGCCGGGGCTGGGTCAGACCAGTTCCACGCGGATGGGGTCGCCGTCGCGGACGGTGGCCAGGAGGCGGGGGTCGCCGTCGATCGAGCCGAGCAGGTTGCACGGGCTCGCCAGGCGGCTCTCGCCTCCGCGCGATATCGGGGTCGGGCCGTAGGGCAGGGCGAGGGCGTCGCCGTCGGTCCAGAAGGCGACCGTGCCGGGGTCGACGACCTGCCGGGCGTCGGCCTCGAGCGCCACGGAGACGCCGGTGTCGAAGTAGACCTCCTCGCCCCAGGTGTTGGCGGTGGCGTGGATGGGCAGCGCCGTGGCCAGGGCGGCCGAGGTCGGGGTCTCGTCGAGGCTGGCGGTGAGCTGGCCGGCGGGCCAGGAGATTCGAATCTGCATGGCCGAATTCAACAATATGTTGAATTTCTTGGCTAGAGGTGGACCCCCCGGATGAATCGGCTGAGAACCGGTACGACATAATGCTTGTGAATGTGAACGCGTTCACAAGCGTGTCCTGGTTGATCCCGTTCCGGTCGGGTTTGAGCGGGCAGACTGCGGCTGTGACCACGGCGACGTAAGGAGAAGACGACGTGGACCTAGCTTTGGCGCCGGAGACTCTGGCGCGATGGCAGTTCGGCATCACCACCGTCTACCACTTCCTCTTCGTCCCCCTGACGATCTCCCTCGCGGCGCTGACCGCCGGGTTGCAGACCGCCTGGGTGCGGACGGAGAAGGAGAAGTACCTCAAGGCCACGAAGTTCTGGGGCAAGCTCTTCCTGATCAACATCGCGATGGGTGTCGTCACCGGCATCTGGCAGGAATTCCAGTTCGGCATGAACTGGTCGGACTACTCGCGGTTCGTCGGCGACATCTTCGGGGCGCCCCTGGCCTTCGAGGCGCTGATCGCGTTCTTCTTCGAGTCCACCTTCATCGGGCTGTGGATCTTCGGCTGGGACAAGCTGCCGAAGAAGATCCACCTCGCCTGCATCTGGATGGTGTCCATCGGCACCGTCCTGTCCGCGTACTTCATCCTGGCGGCCAACTCCTGGATGCAGCACCCGGTCGGCTACCGGATCAACAAGGCCACCGGCCGGGCCGAGCTGACCGACTTCTGGGCGGTGCTCACCCAGAACACCGCCCTGACCCAGGTCTTCCACACGCTCTCCGCCGCGTTCCTGACCGGCGGCGCGTTCATGGTCGGCATCGCGGCCTACCACCTGGCGCGCAAGAAGCACATCACCGTGATGCGCTCCTCGCTGCGGCTGGGGCTGGTCACGGTCGTGATCGCCGGCATGCTCACCGCACTCAGCGGCGACTTCCTCGGCAAGGTCATGTTCAAGCAGCAGCCGATGAAGATGGCCGCCGCCGAGGCCCTGTGGGACGGCCAGGACGGAGCGCCCTTCTCGATCTTCGCGTACGGGGACGTGGACAAGGGCCACAACACCGTCGCCATCGAGATCCCCGGAATACTGTCCTTCCTCGCCAACGACGACTTCACCTCCTTCGTCCCCGGCATCAAGGACATCAACAAGGCCGAGCAGGAGAAGTACGGGCCCGGCGACTACCGGCCCAACATCCCGGTCGCCTTCTGGGGCTTCCGCTGGATGATCGGCTTCGGCATGGCCTCCTTCATGCTCGGCATCCTGGGCCTGTGGCTGACCCGGAAGAAGTTCATGCTGCCGCCGGCGCTGCGCACCGGTGACGACGAGGTGCCGAGGCTGGTGCTGTACAAGAAGCCCCTCGGCGACCAGCTGACCAAGTGGTTCTGGCGGGCGGCCGTCTGGACCCTGGCCTTCCCGCTGATCGCGAACTCCTGGGGCTGGATCTTCACCGAGATGGGCCGCCAGCCGTGGGCCGTCTACGGCGTGCTGCGCACCCGGGACGCGGTCTCCCCCGGCGTCTCCAACGGCGAGGTCATCACCTCGATGGTCGTGCTCACCCTGATCTACGCCATCCTCGCGGTGGTCGAGGTCAAGCTGCTCGTGAAGTACGTCAAGGCCGGCCCCCCGGAGCTCACCGAGGCCGATCTCAACCCGCCCACCAAGATCGGCGGCGACGACAAAGACGCCGACCGGCCGATGGCCTTCTCGTACTGAGGCTGAGGAGCGCGAGACATGCAACTCCACGACGTCTGGTTCGTACTCATCGCGGTCCTGTGGATCGGCTACTTCTTCCTGGAGGGCTTCGACTTCGGAGTCGGCGTACTGACCAAGCTGCTGGCCCGGGACCGGACCGAGAAGCGGGTCCTGATCAACACCATCGGGCCGGTCTGGGACGGCAACGAGGTCTGGCTGCTCACCGCGGGCGGCGCCACCTTCGCCGCCTTCCCCGAGTGGTACGCCACCCTCTTCTCCGGGTTCTACCTGCCGCTGTTCTTCATCCTGATCTGCCTGATCTTCCGGGGCGTCGCCTTCGAGTACCGCGCCAAGCGGCCCGAGGAGAACTGGCAGCGCAACTGGGAGCAGGCGATCTTCTGGACCTCGCTGATCCCGGCGTTCCTGTGGGGCGTGGCCTTCGCCAACATCGTCCGCGGTGTGAAGATCGACGCCCACAAGGAGTACGTGGGCAACTTCTGGGACCTGCTCAACGTCTACTCGATCCTCGGCGGCCTGGTCACCCTCACCCTCTTCACCTTCCACGGCGCGGTGTTCACCTCGCTCAAGACGGTCGGTGACATCCGAGTGCGGGCCCGCCGGCTGGCCCTGTGGCTGGGTGCGCTGACGGCCGTCCTGGCCCTGGTCTTCCTGATCTGGACCCAGGTCTCGAAGGGCGACGGCAAGAGCCTGGCCGCGATGATCGTGGCGGTGCTGGCGCTGGTCGGTGCCCTCGGCGCGATCGCCGCCGGGCGCGAGGGCTGGTCCTTCGCCCTCTCGGGCGTCACCATCGCCGCCGCCGTGGCGATGCTGTTCCTGACCCTCTTCCCGAACGTCATGCCCTCCTCGCTGGACGACGCGTGGAACCTGACGGTCACCAACGCCTCGTCCAGCGCGTACACCCTGAAGATCATGACCTGGTGCGCGGCGGTGGCCACTCCGCTGGTGCTGCTCTACCAGGGCTGGACCTACTGGGTGTTCCGCAAGCGGATCGGCACCCAGCACATCGCCGATCCCGTCCACTGACGGTTCCGCCGCCTTCCTGTCGAGGGGGATGTTTCACGTGAAACCGATCGACCCGCGCTTGCTCCGGTACGCCCGTGCCACCCGTCGCTTCCTGGCGGCGGTGGTGGCCCTCGGCCTCCTCGGGGCGGGGCTGGTCGTCGGTCAGGCGATGCTCATCGCCGAGATCGTGGTGGGCTCCTTCCAGGAAGGCCGGGGGACCGCGGAGCTGCGAACCCCCCTGGTGCTGCTCGCGGCGGTGGCCCTGGGCCGGGGGCTGGTCTCCTGGCTGACCGAACTCGCCGCCCACCGGGCGAGCGCGGCGGTCAAGTCGGAACTGCGCGGCCGGCTGCTGGAACGGGCCTCCGGGCTGGGCCCCGGCTGGCTGGGCGGCCAGCGCACCGGCTCGCTGGTGGCCCTGGCCACCCGGGGCGTGGACGCACTGGACGACTACTTCGCGCGGTACCTGCCCCAGCTGGGGCTGGCCGTGGTGGTCCCGGTGGCGGTGCTGGCCCGGATCGTCACCGAGGACTGGGTGTCCGCGGCGATCATCGTGGTCACCCTGCCGCTGATCCCCGTGTTCATGATGCTGATCGGCTGGGCCACCCAGGCCCGGATGGACCGTCAGTGGACCCTGCTGTCCCGGCTGTCGGGGCACTTCCTCGACGTGGTGGCCGGGCTGCCGACCCTGAAGGTCTTCGGCCGGGCCAAGGCCCAGGCCGAGTCGATCCGGGCCATCACCGCCGACTACCGGCGGGCGACCCTGAAGACCCTGCGGATCGCGTTCCTCTCCTCCTTCGCCCTGGAACTGCTGGCCACCCTCTCCGTGGCGCTGGTGGCGGTGACCATCGGCATGCGGCTGGTCCACGGCGATCTGGACCTCTACACCGGCCTGGTCATCCTGATCCTGGCGCCGGAGGCCTACCTGCCGCTGCGCCAGGTGGGCGCGCAGTACCACGCGGCGGCCGAGGGACTGGCCGCCGCGGAGCAGATCTTCGCGGTACTGGAGGCCGGTACGGGCACCGCCCCGGGCACCGCCCCGGTACCGGACGCCGCCGTCGAGCTGCGGGTGGAGGAGGTCGCGGTCCGCTACCCGGGCCGCGCGGAGCAGGCCCTCGCCCCGCTGTCGCTGACGGTGCGACCGGGCGAGACGGTGGCCCTGACCGGGCCGAGCGGGGTGGGCAAGTCCACCCTGCTCCAGGTGCTGCTCGGCTTCGTCCCGCCCGAGCAGGGCCGGGTGCTGGCCGGTGGGGTGGACCTGGCGGAGGCCCGCCCGGCCGACTGGCACGCCCGGATCGCGTGGGTGCCGCAGCGCCCGCACCTGTTCGCCGGCTCCATCGCCGAGAACGTCCGACTGGCCCGGCCCGGGGCCACCGGGCCCGAGGTGGCGCAGGCCCTGCGGGACGCCGGGGCCTGGGAGTTCGTGTCGGCCCTGCCGCGCGGGGCCGACACCCTGCTGGGCGAGGGCGGCCTCGGACTGTCGGCCGGCCAGCGCCAGCGGCTGGCGCTGGCCCGGGCCTTCCTGGCGGACCGGCCGGTCCTGCTGCTGGACGAGCCCACGGCCGCCCTGGACGGCGAGACCGAGGCGGGGATCGTCGAGGCGGTCCGCCGGCTCGCGGTGGGCCGCACGGTGCTGATGGTCGTCCACCGGCCCGCGCTGCTGGCCGTCGCGGACCGGGTGGTGCGGCTGGAGCCGGCCCCGGACCCCACGGCGTCCGCGGCCCCCGGCCGGGGCCCCCGCACGGCGCGGGCCGCCGCGGACCCCGCCGCCCTGCTCCCCCTCGAACTCCCCGGGACCGCCCCCGACCGCGGCGCGGCGCCGGGGCCCGGCGGGGTGCTGCGACGGGTCCGCCGGGCCGCCCGGGCGCGCCGGGGCGGGCTGGCCCTGGCGCTGCTGCTGGGCAGTGCGGCCACCGCCTCGGCGGTGGGCCTGATGGCCGTCTCGGGCTGGTTGATCTCCCGGGCCTCCGAGCAGCCGCCGGTGCTGTACCTGATGGTGGCGGTCACCGCGACCCGGGCCTTCGGGATCGGCCGGGCCGTGTTCCGGTACGCGGAGCGGCTGGTCTCCCACGACGCGGTCCTGTGGATGCTGGCCGAGCTGCGGGTCTCCGTCTACCGGCGGCTGGAGCGGATCGCCCCGGCGGGACTGCGCCACACCCGGCGCGGGGACCTGCTGACCCGGCTGGTGGCCGATGTCGACGCGCTGCAGGACTACTGGCTGCGCTGGCTGCTGCCGGTGGCCACGGCGGTGCTGGTGGGCGCCGGTTCGGCCGGGTTCCTGGGGTGGCTGCTGCCCGAGGCGGGTGCGGTGCTCGCCGGGGGGCTGCTGCTCGCCGGGGCCGGCGTCCCGCTGGTGACCGCGGCGGTGGCCCGGCGGGCCGAGCGCCGGCTCGCCGGGGCCCGCGGGGAGCTGGCCACCGAGGTGGCCGACCTGTTGACCGGTACGGCCGAACTGACCGTGGCGGGGGCGCTGCCGGACCGGCTGGCCCGGGCCCGGACGGCCGATGCCGAGCTGACCCGGATCGCCCGCCGGGGCGCCGCCGCGACCGGCCTGGGCGCCGGGCTCTCCGCGCTGGTCTGCGGGCTCACGGTGGTGCTGGCCGCGCTGGCGGGCGTGGCCGCGGTGCGCGAGGGGCGGCTGTCCGGAGTGGCCCTGGCCGTGGTGGTGCTCACCCCGCTGGCGGCCTTCGAGGCGGTGGCCGGGCTCCCGTCGGCCGTCCAGTACCGCCAGCGCGTGCGGCGCAGCGCCGAGCGGGTCTACGAAGTGCTCGACGCCCCCGAGCCGGTGCGGGCCCCGGACTCCCCCGCCCGGCCGCCGGCCGGTCCCTTCCCGCTGCACCTGCGCGGGCTGCGGGCCCGGCACCCCGGGCAGGAGGGCGAGGCCCTCGCCGGGGTCGACCTCACCCTGACGGCCGGCCGCCGGATCGCGGTGGTCGGGCCCTCCGGCTCGGGCAAGACCACCCTCGCCCAGGTGCTGCTGCGCTTCCTGGACGCCGAGCACGGCTCGTACACCCTCGGCGGCACCGACGTCCGGGTGCTGGACGAGGACGCGGTCCGGCGGTCCGTCGGGCTGTGCGCCCAGGACGCGCACATCTTCGACAGCACGGTCCGCGAGAACCTGCGGCTGGCCCGGACCGGTGCCGGGGACGAGGAACTGCGGGCGGCGCTGGCCGCGGCCCGGCTGCCGCTGGAGCTGGACACTCCGGTGGGCGAGCACGGCGAGCGGATCTCCGGCGGCCAGCGGCAGCGGCTGGCACTGGCCCGGGCACTGCTCGCGGACTTCCCCGTGCTCGTCCTGGACGAGCCGGCCGAGCACCTGGACCTGGCGACCGCGGACGCGCTGACCGAGGACCTGCTGGCGGCCACCGAGGGCCGCACCACCGTGCTGATCACCCACCGGCTGGCCGGTCTGGAGGCGGTGGACGAGGTGCTGGTGCTGGCTGCCGGACGGGTGGTCCAGCGGGGGGCGTACGCGGAACTGGCCGAGGCACCGGGACCGCTGCGGGCGATGCTGGAACGCGAGCGGCACGCCGACCGGCTGCTGGCCGGCCTTTCCACGGGCCGGCCGACTTTCCACAGCAAATGGGACTAACTAGGCTCAAGGTCATGTCAGTGCAGGAGCCCCAGGAATCCACCGACCCGCTCGACGCCGCCGCCCGGGCGACACACAGCCTGCAAGGCCTGTCCACCGAGCTCACCGCGCGGGTCCCGCAGCTGCTGGAGGCCATGCGGTCGGTCGGCACCGGGCTGGAACTGCACTCCACCCTCGACCGGATCTGCGAGACGGCCGCCGAGCTGGCCGACGCCCAGTACGCGGCCATCGGGGTGGTGGACGTCGAGGGCAAGGGCCTATCCGACTTCGTGACGTACGGGATCTCCGACGCCGCGGCCCGGCGGATCGGGCACCGGCCGGACGGGCAGCGGGGCCTGCTGGGCGCGCTCATCAAGGACCCGGACCCGGTCCGGCTCGCCGACCTCACCGCCGACCCGCGGTCCGCCGGCTTCCCGCCGCACCACCCGCCGATGCGGACCTTCCTGGGCGTCCCCATCAGGGTCCAGGGCGAGATCTTCGGCAACCTCTACCTGGCGGAGAAGCGCGGCGGCGCCGAGTTCAACGACTACGACCTGCACATGGTCCGGGTGCTCGCCACCGAGGCGGGCATCGCCATCGGCAACGCCCGGCTGTACGAGGCGGCCACCCAGCGGGAGCGGTGGATCGACGGGTCGGTGGCGGTGACCACCGCCCTGCTGTCCGGCGGGGACGCGGACGACGCCCTGGCCGTGGTCGCGGAGCAGGCCCGGCACCTGGCCGACTCGGCCGCGGGCATCGTGCTGCTGCCCGCCGAGGACGGCGGGATGGAGATCGTCGCGGTCTCCTCGGACAACCCCGCCACCTCGCTCGGGGTGGTGATCCCGGCGGAGAGTCCGGTGGTGGAGAAGCTGATGGCCGGCGAGCCGGTCTTCGTCACCGACGCGGCCAGCGATCCCCGCATGATCAGCCGGCTGACCAGCCAGTACGGGCCCTGCATGATGGTGCCGCTGCAGAGCGGCGGGCGGGTGCTCGGGGCCCTGGTGACGCCCCGGGGGCGGGGGCAGCGGGCGTTCAGCGAGTCCGAGCGGACCCTGGCCACCCAGTTCGCCTCGCAGGCGGCGCTGGCCCTGATGATGGCCGAGGCACAGCGGGACCGGGAGCGGCTGGCGGTGTTCGAGGACCGCGACCGGATCGCCCGTGACCTGCACGATCTGGTGATCCAGCGGCTGTTCGCCACCGGGATGATGCTGGAGGGGGCGCAGCGCCGGTCGATCGTGCCGGAGGTGCGCGACGGGGTGGGCAAGGCCGTCGACGAGCTGGACGTGACCATCCAGGAGATCCGGACCGCGATCTTCGCCCTCCAGCAGGGGCCGGCCGAGGCGCCCTCGGGGCTGCGCACCCGGGTGCTGCGCGAGATCAACATGGCGGCGGTGCCGCTGGGGTTCAAGCCCGCGCACCGCTTCCTGGGCGCGGTCGACGCGGTGGTGGGCGAGCTGGTCGGCAAGAACCTGATCGCGGCGCTGCGCGAGGCGCTGTCGAACGCCTTCCGGCACGCCGAGGCCGGCCGGATCGAGGTCGTCCTGGACGCCACCGCCGCGCTGCCGGACGGCCGGCCCGCGGTCCGGCTGGAGGTGGCGGACGACGGGGTGGGCATCCCGGAGGGCGGCCGCCGCAGCGGCCTGCGCAACCTGCGCCGCCGGGCCGAGTCCCTGGGCGGCAACAGCTGGTACGGCCCCGGCCTCGGCGAGGACGGCGGCGGTACGACGCTGGTCTGGGAGGCCCCGCTCTAGCGGGGTGTCGGCCCTGATCAGCCGGACACCCGTGGGGCGTCAGCCGGTGCGCTCGGCCAGGATGCGCTCGATGACCAGGGCGACCCCGTCCTCGTTGTTCGCGACGGTCCGGCCCGAGGCGGCGGCGAGCACGTCCGGGTGGGCGTTGCCCATCGCGTACGAGGTCCCGGCCCAGCTCAGCATCTCGATGTCGTTGGGCATGTCCCCGAAGGCCACCACCTCGGCGGCCGAGATGCCGCGTTCGGCGCAGGCCAGGGCCAGGGTGCTGGCCTTGGAGACGCCCAGGCCGCTGATCTCCAGCAGGGCGGTCGGGCTGGAGCGGGTGATCGCGGCCTTGGTCCCGGCGGCGGCCCGGGCCAGGGTCAGGAAGTCGTCCGGGGAGAGCTCGGCGTGGTGGGCGAGCAGCTTGAGCACCGGTGCGCTGCTGTGGTCCGGGTGCAGCAGCTTCTCGGCAGCGGCGACCGAGGCGCCCGGGTCGAGGAAGAACGGCGGGTAGGCCGGTTCGTAGTTGATGCCGGTGGTCAGCTCGACGGCGAAGGAGGTGCCGGGAGCGGCCTCGCGCAGGGTGTGCACCACGTCCAGGGCGACCGGCCGGGGCAGGTCCCGCACCTCGACGATCCGGCCGCCCGCGTGCAGGTCGACCACGGCGGCGCCGTTGGCGCAGATGGCGAGCCCGTGGCCGTGGACGTGGTCGCTGACCACGTCCATCCAGCGGGCCGGGCGGCCGGTGACGAAGAAGACCTCGATGCCCGCGGCCTCGGCGGCGGCGAGGGCGGCGACGGTGCGTTCGGATACGGACTTGTCGTCCCGCAGCAGCGTCCCGTCGAGGTCGGTCGCGATCAGCCGGGGAGCCGTGGGGTGCTGGGGAGCTGAGGTCACGGGTCCATCTTCGCCCATGAGGGCGCTCTGACGTGCGCGGGGGCGCGGATGCCGGCCCCGGGGGCCCGTCCGCCGGAGCGGACGGGCCCCCGGGGCCGGACGGGTCAGCGGTCGAGCTGGGCCAGCCCCTCGGTGGCGATCTGCTCGAACACCTGCTGGTCGGCGGCGAACTGGGTGTCCTGGATCGGCCAGTGCACCACCAGTTCGGTGAAGCCCAGCTCCCGGTGGGTGCCGGCGAAGTCGACGAAGGCGTCCACCGACTCCAGGAGCGTGTTGCGGTGCGGGGTGAAGCCGGTGAGCAGGATCCGGCCCAGCTCGGCCGGGTCCCGGCCGATGTCCGCGCAGGCCTTGTCCAGCTTCTCGGCCTGGACGCGCAGGGCGGCGTTCGACTCCTCGGGGGTGCCCGACTCGTAGAGCTTCGGGTCGCCGGTGGTCACCCAGGCCTGGCCGTACCGGGCGGCCAGCTTCAGCCCGCGGGGGCCGGTGGCGGCCACGGCGAAGGGCAGCCGGGGGCGCTGGACGCAGCCGGGGATGTTGCGCGCCTCGTCGGCCGAGTAGAAGGTGCCGCGGTGGCTGACCGCGTCCTCGGTGAGCAGCCGGTCGAGCAGGGGCAGGAACTCGCCGAAGCGGTCGGCCCGCTCGCGCGGGGTCCAGGGCTCCTGCCCGAGCGCGGTGGCGTCGAAGCCGTTGCCGCCGGCGCCGATGCCGAGGGTGATCCGGCCGCCGGAGACGTCGTCCAGGGAGATGAGCTCCTTGGCCAGGGTCACCGGGTGCCGGAAGTTGGGGGAGGTGACGAGGGTGCCCAGGCGCAGCCGCTCGGTGGCCGAGGCCGCGGCGGTGAGGGTGGGCACGGCGCCGAACCAGGGCCCGTCCCGGAACGGCACCCGCCACGAGAGGTGGTCGTAGCTGTAGGCGGTGTGGAAGCCGAGGTCCTCGGCCCGCCGCCACTTGTCCCGTCCGCCGTGGTGCCAGCGGTCGACGGGAAGGATCACGGTACTGAGGTGCATGTGTTCGAGCGTACGTCGGTGACCGGCCATCGTGCCCGGGCGGCCGCGCCGGCGGACCTCGGACGGCGTACGTCAGGGCCGTCGCGACCCCTGACGAGTGGTGCGTGGCCGGGGCGTGAACGTCCGGCGGATGGCCGGGGGTCGGGGAGGTGACAGCGCGCGAACATCGGCCGATACGCCTTGGGGCGGGGAGCGCGGACTCACTAGCTTCGTTTCACGTGAAACGGTCCCTCATCAGGAGAACGCCATGACCGATGTGCCGCTCCGCGCCCACCCCGCGCGGCGCCTGCTGCAGCCCGTGATCAACCGGCTGGACCGGCGGATCGACCGGCGGCTGCGCGTGGCCGACCGGCAGATCGAGGGGCTGCGCCAGGAGCTCAGGCAGACCCGGGAGCTGCTGGTCACCCAGCAGAGCCGGCCCTTCTCCTACGACCTGCTGTACGGCAAGGACGGCCGGCTCAGCGACCGGATGCCCAGCCGCGAGACGTTCAAGAAGCTCTCCGACGAGATCGCCGCGGTGGCCGGCCGGCCCGGGGCGTGGACGGAGACCGCCCAGGCCTTCCGCACGCTGGTGGAGGTGGAGTCCCGCGGGGTGGGCCGGATCGCCGGTTCGACCGTGAACATCCTCGGCAAGCTCACCACCACACCGCTGCTGGGCCCGCCCAACGGCGACATCCTCGAGATCGGCACCCTCTACGGGCTCTTCGCGGGCGGCATGGTCCGGCAGCTGCTGCGCCGGGGGCTGGCGTACCGGCTGACCATCGTCGATCCGATCGCTCCCGTGCAGCTCCAGCCGGGTGTGGAGATCAATCGGGACCCCTCCGGCACCCCGATCACCGAGGAGATCGTCCGGGCCAATCTGGCGCTGGCGGGGGTGGCTGAGGACCGGTTGCGGCTGCACCGGGGCTTCTCCCAGGACGAGGCGGTGCGCGAGGCCCTGTCCGACCGCCGCTACGGGGTGATCGTGATCGACGGGGACCACAGCCGCGAGGGGGTGGCCCGGGACCTGGAGTGGGCCGAGCAGATCGCCGCCACCGGCGCGGTCGTGGTGCTGGACGACTTCGGCGACGCCCGCTGGCCCGGGGTGCAGGAGGCGACCGAGGCGTACCTGGCGGGCCGCACCCGGATGAAGCTGGTGGGCAAGGTCGCCACCAGCGCCTTCCTGCGCGCCGGCTGAGAGGCCCGGCCCGGCTGCCCGGACCCGTGGGGTCAGGGCAGCCGCAGGTACTCCGGTGGGACGGCGTCGGTCAGCCAGACGCCGTTCTCGCTGAGGTGGAAGACGTGGCCCGCCGCGTGCATCGCCCCCGCGGCCACGGACAGCACCACCGGGCGGCCCCGGCGGGCGCCGACGCGGGTGGCGGTCTCCCGGTCGGCCGAGAGGTGGACGTGGTGGCGGGCCATGGGCCGCAGCCCCTGTGCCCGGATCGCGTCGAGCGCGGCGGGCACGGTGCCGTGGAAGAGGTGCGGCGGTGGTTCGACCGCCGGCAGGGCGAGGTCCACCGTCACGGTGTGGCCCTGGCTGGCACGGATCAGGCCGTCCCGCACGGCGAACCGCTGCTTGTCGTTGGTGGCCACCACGTGGTCGAGCTCGGCCCGGCTGAAGGCGAAGCCGTGCGCGGCCGCCGCGGCGATCAGCGCGTCGATCGCCACCCAGCCCTGCGGGTCGAGCACCAGTCCGATGCGTTCCGGCTGGTGCCGCAGGTGTTTCGAGACGTATTTCGACACCTTCACGGTGCGGCGGGCGTCCATGGGTCCAGCGTGCCCGGCCACCGGGAGGCGGAGCACGTCATTTTCCGCGGCCCGTCCGCGAGCGCGGCTCCGGGCCCCCCTCTACCGATATTCCAAGATACGGAATATATTTTCCACTGACGTCCTGCAGTGTTGATCCGTGTCCCGCCGCCGTCCGGTTCCTGCCCGTTCCCGGCCCCGACGATCCGCCGCCGTACTCCGCCGACGACCCATCGATCAAGGGGGATCACACCCATGCCCGCACCCGCTCCGCTGACCCGCCGGGTGGCCGCCGAGTTCATCGGCACCGCCGCCCTGCTCACCGTCGTGATCGGTTCCGGAATCCAGGCCGCCCACCTCACCCTCGACACGGGGGTGGCGCTGCTCGCCAACTCGCTGGCCTCCGCCATCGGCCTCGGGCTGCTGATCGTCCTCTTCGGCCCGCTCTCCGGAGCCCACCTCAACCCGGTGGTCACCCTCGTGGCCTGGTGGAACCGGCGTACCGGCGGCGAGGGCGTGACCGGGCGCGAGGCGCTGGGCTACACCGCCGCCCAGACGGCGGGGGCCGTGGCCGGAGCCCTGCTGGCGGAGGCGATGTTCGGCCGGCTGCCCGGCGGCTTCTCGGGACAGCTGCGCGGCGGCGGCTCGCTCCTGCTCGGCGAGGTGGTCGCCACCGCCGGGCTGGTGCTGGTCATCCAGGGGCTGAGCCGGACCGGCCGGGCGCGGTTCGTGCCCGCCGCCGTGGGTGCGTACATCGCCGCGGCGATCTGGTTCACCTCCTCCGGGTCCTTCGCCAACCCGGCGGGCACGGTGGGCCGCGCCTTCAGCGACTCGTTCACCGGGATCGCCCCGGCCTCCCTGCCGGGGTTCGTCGCCGCCCAGCTGGCCGGCGGGGCCCTCGGGCTCGTCCTGTCGGTGCTGCTCTACGGCCGGCAGCGGGCCCGCACCGCCGAAGTGACCGCCATCAACACGGGCTACCGCGCGGCAAGTTGACGTCGTCCACAGCCGGAGGGGCTTATCCACAGCCTATTTGCCGGGAATTGTCGGCGATTGACTGATCGTCTGTGGGTAGCCCTGTGGGTAAGTCATTCACCCTCGAGTGGGCGCTCGGGTCCGGCCAGCCGATCCAGCGTGCGGGCCCCCAGCTCCCGCTCGGTCGCCGCCCCGACGAAGGCCGCGACGTGGTCGGGCCCCACCAGCTCCTGCACCGCGCGCACCGTCGCCGCCGGCAGGGTGACCGGCACCGGCCCGGCCGGCACCACAGGCTGCCCCGCCGCGGCCAGGTGCTGGTGCAGGTGCCGGGTGGCGAACAGCCGCATCGCCCGGGCCAGCTCCGCGTCGACGGTCTGCTGGGCCAGCGGGCGCAGCCGCCGCACCATCGTGGCCGCCTCGGCCGCGTCGGCGTCGGTCGGCGGGTGCGAGCCGAGGTACTTGGCGAAGACGTGCTCGGTGGTGAACTCCAGGAACCGCGAGGCGATGGACTCGACCTGGCCCCGCAGCTCCCGCAGGTGCCCGGTGATCGCCTGCAACGGCACCCCGGCGGCGTGCAGCTCCGCGGCCACCGCCAGCTCCTGGGGGCTGGGCACCAGGAACTCGTCCGCCCGCCCGGGCAGCCGCTCCAGCACGCCCAGCTCGACCGCCTCGTCCACCGCCTCGTCGTCCGGGACGCCGCCGAACCGGGCGTGCAGCTCCTCCCGGGAGATCCGGTCCGCCTCCTCGTCCGTCCACGGGCCGTGCACCTCGGCGACCAGGCCGAGGACGCCGCCCAGCCCCCGGCCGGCGTCCCAGGCCTCCAGCAGCTCCTTGATGGAGGCGAGGGTGTACCCGCGGTCGAGCAGGTCGGCGATCTGCCGCAGCCGGGCCAGGTGCGTGTCCCGGTAGACGTTGGACCGCCCCCGCCGCTCCGGCTTCGGCAGCAGACCACGGTCCTGATAGGCCCGGATCGTGCGCACGGTCGCTCCGCTGTGGTGCGCCAGATCCTCGATCCGGTACTCGGCCACCGCCTGCTCGGACACACGCACTCCCTACGACATGGCCGCCCGGCCGACCGCGCCCGCCGCGGCGCGCGCGGCAGGTGAGGCCGCCAGGTACTCGACCGCCCTGCGCAGCGAGCCCTCCTGCGAGGGATGGTACGACCGGCGGAAGTAGCGGGGTATGGCCGTGCCGAGCTCTCTCCAGGTCGGCAGCAGGCCCTTGGCCACCGCGCGGTTGTGCTCGCGCAGCGAATACCGCAGCCGGCCGGCCAGCCGCGGGTCCTGGCGGATCAGGTACGCCGCTCCCCAGATCCACAGCCAGGCCAGCACCGGCGCCACCACCGCCATGCCCTCCAGCCGCCGGGCGTACCGCGGCAGCCCGCTGCCGCCGCAGTGCTGGTACATGTCGAAGGCCACCGCGCGGTGTTCGACCTCCTCCGCGCCGTGCCAGCGCAACAGGTCCAGCATCACCGGGTCCGCGCCGGCCCGGTCCAGCCCCTCGGCGCCCAGCACCCAGTCCCCCAGCACCGCGGTGAACTGCTCGATCGCGGCGACCAGGGAGAGCCGGAAGCGCAGCCACTCGCCGGTCGGCACGGGCAGACCGAAGGGCGGCCGCTCGCCGAGCAGCTTCTCGAAGAGGAAGTCGACGTACCGCGTGTACGCCTCGGTGGGCAGCCGCTGCTCCGCCAGGTGGTCCAGGACGTAGGCGTGCTGGATGCTGTGCGTCGCCTCCTGGCCCATGAAGCCCTTGACGTCCTTGCGCAGCTCGGGGTCGGTGACCAGCGGCAGCCCCTCCTTGAAGACCCGGACGAACCAGCGCTCCCCGGCAGGCAGCAGCAGGTGCAGGACGTTGATCACGTGCGTGGCCGTGGGCTCGTCCGGTATCCAGTGCAGCTCGGTGCCGGCCCAGTCGAAGGAGACCCGGCGCGGGGCGATGGCGTGTCCGGTCACAACGGCGGCTCCAATCGGGCGATCGCGCGAAGGGTCCTGGGCGTGAACCGCGACATCCACAGGGCGCCGCGGGACTCGGGGGTCACCGGGACCACCGCGCGGTTCGCCACCACGGCCTCGAGGATCGCGTCGGCGACCTTCTCCGGCGGGAAGTTGCGCAGTCCGTACATCCGCGAGGACTTCTGCTGGCGGCGCTTCTCCTCGGCCGCGTCCACCCCGGCGAACCGGGCGGTGGCGGTGATGTTGGTGTTGACGATGCCCGGGCAGATCGCCGAGACGCCGATGCCCTGGCCGGCCAGCTCGGCCCGCAGGCACTCGCTGAGCATCAGCACCGCCGCCTTGGACGTGCTGTACGCGGGCAGCGTCTTGGAGGGCAGGTACGCCGCGGCCGAGGCGGTGTTGACGATGTGGCCGCCCTGTCCGCGGTCGGCCATCTGCTTGCCGAAGATCCGGCAGCCGTGGATGACACCCCACAGATTGACGTCGAGGACCTTCTTCCAGTCGGCCGCGCTGGTGTCGAAGAAGGAGCCGGAGAGCCCGATGCCGGCGTTGTTCACCAGCACGTCGACGATGCCGTACTCGGCGGCGACCTTGGCCGCCAGCTGCTCCATCGCCTGCTCGTCGCTGACGTCCGCCGTCTCGCCCCAGGCCTCCGGGGCGCCGACCAGCCGGGCCATCTCGGCGGTCCGGGCCGCGCCCTCGCCGTCCCGGTCCACGGCCACCACACGCGCCCCGGCCTCGGCGAAGGCGAAGGCGGTGGCCCGCCCGATGCCGCTGGCGGCACCGGTCACCAGCACCAGCTGGCCGCCGAAGCGGTCGGCGTACCGGCCCGTGGGGGCCGGCGCGGCGGCCGGCCCCCGGTCCTCCTGGGCCCGGACGAACTCGGTGATCCAGGCGGCCAGCTGGTCGGGGCGGGTCCGCGGCACCCAGTGCTTGGCGGGCAGCGTCCGGCGCACCAGCTTCGGCGCCCACAGCTCCAGCTCGTCGTACAGCCGCTCCGAGAGGAAGGCGTCACCGGTCGGGGTGATCAGCTGGACCGGGGCGTGGGCGTACGCGTCGGCGCGCGGCCGGCGCAGCCGCGCGCGGACGTTGTCCCGGTACAGCCAGGCGCCGTGCGCCGCGTCGGAGGGGAGCGAGTCGGTGGGGTACGAGCCCGCCGGGACCTTCTCCACGCGCTGCAGGATCCGGGGCCACTGCTTGCCGAGCGGGCCCCGCCAGGCCAGCTCGGGCAGCACCGGGGTGTGGAGCATGTACACGTACCAGGACTTGGCGCCCTGGCCGAGCAGCTGGGCGGCCCGGCGCGGGGTGGGCCGGGACATCCGCTTCTTGATCCAGTGCCCGAAGTGGTCCAGCGAGGGGCCCGACATGGAGGTGAAGGAGGCGATCCGGCCCTCGGTGCGCTTGACCGTGACGAACTCCCAGGACTGCACCGAGCCCCAGTCGTGGCCGACCACGTGGACCGGGCGGTCGGGGCTGACCGCGTCGATCACGGCCACGAAGTCGTCGGTCAGCTTCTCCAGCGTGAAGCCGCCGCGCAGCGGTACCGGGGCGGTGGAGCGGCCGTGCCCGCGGACGTCGTACAGCACGACGTGGAACTGCTCGGCCAGCCGGGCCGCGACCTCGGACCAGACCTCCTTGCTGTCCGGGTAGCCGTGCACCAGCACGACCGTCGGCCGGCCGGTCTCGCCCAGCTCCGCGACGCACAGCTCGACACCGCCGGTGTGCACCCGGCGCTCCCGGGCGCCCTTGAGAACCGCCATCGTCACGCCGCCTTCTCCTCTTCAGCCCAGCGCCGCACGTGCGGCAGGTCGTCGTCCAGCCAGTACGCGCTCTCTTCGGGGTCCCGGGAGTCGGTGACCACCAGGATCTCCTCGAACTTCGCGCCGGTGCCCCGGAAGCCCAGGTGCGGCTCCACCGCCCACAGCCCGGGCTGCGGCGGGTGGTCGGAGAACTTGTAGGGGCTCCAGAGCGGGGACCAGCCCTCCCGGTGCCCGTGCAGTGCGTCGCTCGCCAGGCCCTTCAGGGACTGGGTGCCGAAGCCGAAGGCGGTGGGGGACCAGCGGCGCTGGGCGACCCGGTCCACCTTGTGGGCGATCACGCCGAAGGGGTAGGCGCGGTGCCGGTTGGCGTACCCCTGCTTGGTCATCAGGCGCTCGACGTCCTCGTAGATCTCGCGCAGCGAGCGGCGCTCGCGGACCTGGTCGAGGATCAGCGCGCGGTGCGCCTGCAGGTCGGCCATCAGCCGGTCCTGCACCGGATTGAGCCCCAGGGAGCCGGAGTAGCCGATGTCGGCGGTGTAGCCCTTGTAGACCGGGGCCACGTCGAGGATGAAGGGCATCCCCGGCTCCAGCCGCCGGTTGGTCGGGAAGAACTGGAGCGGGATCTTGAAGCCGGTGAAGGCCGTGCGGTCGCCGAACCATGCGAAGGGCAGGTGGAACCAGTCCCGCACGCCGCGCTCGCGCAGCCAGGCGCGCTGCATCCGCGCGGCCTCCCGCTCGGTCACCCCCGGCTTGAGCTGTGCCGCGACCGCCTCCGCGCAGTCGTATGCGAGCCGTTGGACTTCCCTGAACCCGCGAAGATCGTCCCCTGCCATGCCAGCCCCGTCCCGGTAGCCGTACGCGCCGTCAACTTGACACTGATGAATGTGACAATGCATGGAGATCACGTCAAGAGCCGTGCACGGACCTGTGGAAAACCTTTCCACCGGATCCCGAGCCGGTCCTCACGTAGCCCTTACGGCCTGGCTCCCCACCTGCCGCGTACGCCTGAAGGGTGAGAGAAGGAACCCGCTACGGAGTGACGACTGGCCGGAAGCCCACCACTAACGTCGGTTCCGTGACTGTCATCGCGACCGAAAGCCTGAGCAAGCGGTACACCGAGGTGACCGCCCTTGACCGGCTCTCCCTCGACATCGGCCCCGGCGTGACCGGCCTGGTCGGTGCCAACGGAGCCGGCAAGTCGACGCTGATCAAGATTCTGCTGGGGCTCTCCCCGGCCACCGAGGGCCGCGCCGCCGTGCTCGGACTGGACGTCGCCACCCAGGGCAGCGCCATCCGCGAGCAGGTCGGCTACATGCCCGAGCACGACTGCCTGCCGCCCGACGTCTCGGCCACCGAGTTCGTCGTCCACATGGCGCGGATGTCCGGACTGCCGCCGACCGCGGCCCGCGAGCGCACCGCCGACACCCTGCGCCACGTGGGGCTGTACGAGGAGCGCTACCGCCCCATCGGCGGCTACTCCACCGGCATGAAGCAGCGTGTGAAGCTGGCCCAGGCCCTGGTCCACGACCCGAAGCTGGTGCTGCTGGACGAGCCGACCAACGGCCTCGACCCGGTCGGCCGGGACGAGATGCTCGGCCTGATCCGCCGCGTCTACACCGACTTCGGCATCTCGGTGCTGGTCACCTCCCACCTCCTGGGCGAGCTCGAGCGCACCTGCGACCACGTCGTGGTCGTCGACGGCGGCAAGCTGCTGCGCTCCAGCTCCACCCGCGACTTCACCCAGACCACCGAGACCCTCGCGGTCGAGGTCACCGACTCCGACACCCACCCCGACGGCACCCGCGCCCTGCGCGAGGCCCTGCTGGCGGCGGGCGTCACGCTGCACGCCGGCGAGGAGCAGGGACTGCCCGGCGCCGGCCACGTCCTGCTGGTCGAGGCCCCGGGCGAGGAGACGTACGACCTGGTGCGCGACACCGTCGCGGGCCTGGGACTCGGCCTGGTCCGGATGGAACAGCGCCGCCACCACATCGCCGAGGTCTTCAAGGACGGTGCCCAGGGCGCCGGCCACCGGGACCCGCAGGCCGCCCAGCGGGCCGCCGCCTGGGCCGCCACGGCCGCCCGGACCGCCGCCGACCACGCCACCGCCGCCCAGCAGAAGGGAGCCGGGAGCCATGGCGCCTGAGACCTCCACCCAGATCCACAACATCGGCTACCGCTCCTACGACGGAGCCCGCCTCGGCCGGGCCTACGCCCGCCGCTCGCTCTTCTCGCAGTCCCTGCGCGGCGCGTACGGCCTGGGCCGCTCGGCCAAGTCGAAGGTGCTGCCGATGCTGCTCTTCGGCGTCATGTGCGCCCCGGCCGCGATCATCGTCGCGGTGGCGATCGCCGTACCGGGTTCGACCGAGCTGCCGGTCAAGTACCCGAACTACGCGCTGTTCCTCCAGATGGTCATCGCGCTGTACCTGGCCTCCCAGGCGCCGCAGACGGTCTCCCGGGACCTGCGCTTCAAGACGGTGCCGCTCTACTTCTCGCGGCCCATCGAGCGCGTCGACTACGTCCTCGCCAAGTACGCGGCGATGACCTCGGCCCTGTTCATCCTCACCGCCGCACCGCTGGTGATCATGTACATCGGCGCGCTGCTGGCCAAATTCGACTTCGCGGACCAGACCAAGGGGTTCGCCCAGGGACTGGTGTCCGTGCTGCTGCTCTCGCTCCTGTTCGCCGGGATCGGCCTGGTGATGGCCGCCCTCACGCCGCGCCGCGGCTTCGGCGTCGCCGCCGTCATCGCGCTGCTGATCATCCCGTATGGCGCGGTCTCCACGGTCCAGGCCATCGCCCACGAGACCGGTTCGCCCGGGGCCATCGAGTGGCTGGGCCTGTTCTCGCCGGTCAGCCTGATCGACGGGGTGCAGACCGCCTTCCTCGGTGCCAAGTCCGGCTTCCCCGGCGAGGTGGGCCCCTCCGCCGCCGCCGGCTGCGTCTACCTGCTCGTCGTGTTCGCGCTGATCGCGGGCTCGTACGCCGTCCTGATGCGCCGCTACCAGAAGGCCGGGCTGTGACCGCCCTCCCGTCGCCCACCACCACCCCGAGAAGGATTGGGCTGCGCCCATGAGCATTCTGGAGATCGACCACGTCTCCCGCTGGTTCGGGAACGTCGTCGCCGTCAACGACGTCACGATGCGCATCGCGCCCGGCGTCACCGGACTCCTCGGCCCCAACGGCGCCGGCAAGTCCACCCTGATCAACATGATGGGCGGCTTCCTGTCCCCGTCGACCGGCACCGTGACCCTCGACGGCACGACCATCTGGCGCAACGAACAGGTCTACAAGCACATCGGTGTGGTCCCGGAGCGGGAGTCGATGTACGACTTCCTGACCGGTCGCGAGTTCGTCGTGGCCAACGCCGAACTCCACGGGCTCGACGCCCGGGCCGCCCAGCGGGCGCTGGCCACCGTCGAGATGGAGTACGCCCAGGACCGCAAGATCTCCACGTACTCCAAGGGCATGCGCCAGCGCGTCAAGATGGCCTCCGCCCTGGTCCACGACCCGTCCGTGCTGCTGCTGGACGAGCCGTTCAACGGCATGGACCCGCGCCAGCGGATGCAGCTGATGGACCTGCTGCGGCGGATGGGGGACGAGGGCCGCACGGTCCTGTTCTCCTCCCACATCCTCGAAGAGGTCGAGCAGCTCGCCTCGCACATCGAGGTGATCGTGGCCGGCCGGCACGCCGCCTCCGGCGACTTCCGCAAGATCCGCCGCCTGATGACGGACCGCCCGCACCGCTACCTCGTCCGCTCCTCCGACGACCGCGCGCTGGCCGCGGCCCTGATCGCCGACCCGTCCACGGCCGGGATCGAGGTCGACCTCGCCGAGGGCGCCCTGCGCATCCAGGCCGTCGACTTCGGCCGGTTCACCGAGCTGCTGCCGCGGGTCGCCCGCGACCAGGGCATCCGGCTGCTGACGGTCTCGCCCTCCGACGAGTCCCTCGAGTCGGTCTTCTCCTACCTCGTAGCGGCCTGAAGGAGCTGGCATCGATGTACAACCCCACGGTCGCCCGCCTCACCTACCGGGCCCTGCTCGGCCGCCGCCGCGCGCTGATCCTCTTCGCGCTGCCCGCGCTGCTCATCGTCATCTCGCTGGCCGTCCGGATGCTCAACGGCGTCGACGACGACGTCGCCTCCAGCCTGCTCGGCGGCTTCGCGCTGGCCACGATGGTCCCGCTGATCGGCGTGATCGCCGGCACCGGCGCCATCGGCCCCGAGATCGACGACGGCTCGATCGTCTACCTGCTCGCCAAGCCGGTGAAGCGGCCGACGATCATCCTGACCAAGCTGACCGTCGCCGTCGCGGTCACCATGGTCTTCTCCGCCGTGCCCACCCTGATCGCGGGGATGATCCTCAACGGCAACGGCCAGCAGATCGCGGTCGCGTACACCGTGGCCGCGCTGGTCGCCTCCATCGCCTACAGCGCGCTGTTCCTGCTGCTGGGCACCGCCAGCCGGCACGCGGTGGTCTTCGGCCTGGTCTACGCCCTGGTCTGGGAGTCGCTGTTCGGCTCGCTGGTACCGGGCGCCAAGACCCTCAGCGTGCAGCAGTGGGCGCTGAGCCTGGCCGAGAAGATCACCGGACCGGGCGTGGTCGACTCCTCCGTCGGCCTCTCGACCGGAGTGGTCCTGCTGGCCGCGGTGACGGTGGCCGCCACCTGGTTCGCCGGCCAGAAGCTCCGCCGGCTGACCCTCGCCGGCGAGGAGTAGGCCCGCACGGGCCGAAGGGGCGGTGTCCGGCGCGAGCCGGGCACCGCCCCTTTCCACTGGTGCACCGGGCGGACCGCTGGCTTCCGAGTGATGATCGGGTCATGACGCTGCACTCCGGCCCCGAACCGTCCCGGCCCGTGAGGACCTGGATCCGGTCCTCGCCCGGGACGCACGTCTGGCTGGCGGTCATCGCCTGCACCAGCCTGGTGGTGGTGATCGTGCCGGAGAGCACGGAGCACCTGCTGCTGCACCGGCACAGCAGCAACATCCACGAGCTGGTCAAACACCCCGTCCAGTCGCTGGTCGGCAGCGCCTTCTGGATCGAGAACCCGGCCTCGCTGCTGCTGTACGCGGTCCTCTTCGAGGTCTTCCACGCCCCGGTCGAGCGCTGGCTGGGCACCCTGCGCTGGCTGGTGGTGGTCGCCACGGCGCACATCATGGCCACGTTGATCACCCAGCAGGTGGTCCTCAAGGCCATCCGGGACGACCAGGCCCCGCGCAGCATGGCCCACGTGGTGGACGTGGGGGTGAGCTACGGACTGGCCGCGGCCGTCGGCGTGCTGACGTACCGGCTGCCGAACCCCTGGCGGTGGTTCTACATGCTGGGCGCGGTGGCGTTCTTCGGCATCCCGCTGCTCTCGGGGGCCACCTTCACCGACCTGGGGCACGCCATCTCGCTGGCCGTCGGACTGCTCGCCTGGCCGCTGACCCGGCACCCGGTGCACCCCCACCCGGAGACGATCTGAGGGGCCCGCGGGCGCGGCGAAATTCGCTGGTACGCACCGAAGTGCCCGGGCAGAGTGGGTGTCGCGGGGAGATACACGGTCCGGGGCGGCCACTTCGAGCGCGCCGTACGGCGCGGGCCGCTCCGGACCTCCGCTGTTTCGTCTCGGTCCGCCCGTGTTTCACGTGAAACACGGGCGGTTCCGCGTGGACGGGGGCCTCAGGCCGCGCCGAGGAGCCGTTCCAGGACCACCGCGATGCCGTCGTCCTCGTGGGAGGTGGTGACCTCGTCGGCGACGGCCTTGAGCTCGTGGTGGGCGTTGGCCATCGCCACGCCGTGCGCGGCCCAGCCGAACATCGGGATGTCGTTCGGCATGTCGCCGAAGGCGATGGTGTCGGTCTTCTTCAGCCCCAGCCGGCGCGCGGCGAGCGAGAGCCCGGTGGCCTTGCTCAGCCCCAGCGGCAGGATCTCGACCACACCGGGACCGGCCATCACGATGTCGACCAGGGAGCCCACGGCCTCCCGGGCGACCTTGGCCAGCTCGTCGTCGCTCATCCCCGGGTGCTGGATGTAGAGCTTGTTGAGCGGCGCCGCCCACATCTCGGCGGTGTCGTCGAGGTGGGTGAAGGCCAGCGGTCCTTCCTGGACCTGGTACCCGGGCCCGACCAGCACCTGGCCGTCGAGCCCGTCCCGGCTGGCCGCCAGCGCGACCGGGCCGAGCTCCGCCTCGATCTTGGCCAGGGCCAGGCCGCCCAGCTGCCGGTCCAGCGTCACGGACGTCAGCAGCCGGTGGGCGCCGGCGTCGTAGACCTGCGCGCCCTGGGCGCACACCGCGAGGCCCTGGTAGCCCAGGTCGTCGAGGATGTGGCGGGTCCAGGGCACGGCGCGGCCGGTGACGACGATGTGCGCCGCGCCCGCCGCGGTGGCCGCGACGAGCGCTTCACGGGTGCGCTCCGAGATGGACTCGTCGGAGCGCAGCAGCGTGCCGTCGAGGTCGGTGGCGATGAGCCGGTACGGGAAGGTCACTTGGAGATCGGCTCCAGGAACTCGCGGCCGCCCAGGTACGGGCGGAGCACCTGGGGCACCCGGACCGTACCGTCGGCCTGCTGGTGGTTCTCCAGCAGCGCGACGATGGTGCGCGGGACGGCGCACAGGGTGCCGTTCAGCGTCGCCAGCGGCTGGATCTTCTTGCCGTCGCGGACCCGCACCGACAGGCGGCGGGCCTGGAAGCTGTCGCAGTTCGAGGCGGAGGTCAGCTCGCGGTACTTGCCCTGGGTCGGGATCCAGGCCTCGCAGTCGAACTTGCGCGAGGCGGAGGAGCCGAGGTCGCCGGTGGCGACGTCGATGACCTGGAAGGGCAGCTCGAGGGAGTTCAGCCACTGCTTCTCCCAGGCGAGCAGGCGCTGGTGCTCGGCCTCGGCGTCCTCCGGTGCGACGTACGAGAACATCTCGACCTTGTCGAACTGGTGGACGCGGAAGATGCCGCGGGTGTCCTTGCCGTACGTGCCGGCCTCGCGGCGGAAGCACGGCGAGAAGCCGGCGTACCGCAGCGGCAGCTGGTCCGCATTCAGGATCTCGTCCATGTGGTACGCGGCGAGCGGGACCTCGGAGGTGCCGACCAGGTAGTAGTCGTCCTTCTCGAGGTGGTAGACGTTCTCCGCGGCCTGGCCGAGGAACCCGGTGCCCTCCATGGCGCGCGGGCGGACCAGCGCGGGGGTCAGCATCGGGATGAAGCCGGCCTCGGTGGCCTGTGCGATGGCGGCGTTGACCAGCGCCAGTTCGAGCAGGGCGCCGACGCCCGTCAGGTAGTAGAAGCGCGAGCCGGAGACCTTGGCACCGCGCTCGACGTCGATGGCGCCGAGCGCCTCGCCGAGCTCCAGGTGGTCGCGGGGCTCGAAGCCCTCGGCGGCGAAGTCGCGGATCGTGCCGTGGGTCTCGAGGACGGTGAAGTCCTCCTCGCCGCCGACCGGGACGTCGGAGTGGACGATGTTGCCCAGCTGGAGCAGGAGCCGCTTGGCGGTCTCGTCGGCGTCGTTCTGCTCGGCCTCGGCGGCCTTGACGTCGGTCTTGAGCTGCTCGGCCTTCTTCAGCAGCTCCGCGCGCTCCTCCGGGGAGGCCTTCGGGATGAGCTTGCCGAGGGACTTCTGCTCGTTCCGCAGCTCGTCGAAGCGGAGGCTGGAGGACCTGCGGCGCTCGTCGGCGGACAGGAGCGCGTCGACGAGGCCGACGTCCTCTCCACGGGCACGCTGGGAGGCGCGGACACGGTCGGGGTCTTCACGGAGCAGCCGGAGGTCGATCACCCCTCCAGGCTACCGGCCTGGGCTTCGGTGGATCACCTCGATAACCCTGATGCGTGGTGCTATGTCCCAATTGCCGCAAATGCAAAACCAAGGGAGCGTGGCCGGAATCGGCCCGTCGAACACCTTCGGAGCAGGGTCAATTAAAAGGGTGCCATTCCCCGAAATGGTGCAGGGAGGGGCGCCCCGTGGACGGCCGTCCGGGCCCCGGGACCCTTGGGAGGGGCGGGGTGCGGGCCCTCGGTTGTCCACAGGAATTCGCGGTGAAGCGGCGTTATCCACAGGCTGTGGGGCTTCTCTGTGGACACCAATGACGATCATTCTGCCGCGGTTCACAGGATGAATGAATCCCGGCCCAAACCCCCCTCACACACTCATTCGGGTGGGAATGCCTCGCTCCAAAGAGTTGATCAATGGTACGAGGGTGACGCTGTTCATCTCCAGGGGGTGCGGCGGCCACCTGCCCCCAGGGACCGATTTGTCGACCATGTCGTGAACCGATGTCGACTTGTCCCCAGGTCGAGAAGCAGCCCTGTGGATAACTCTGTGGACAAGTCTGTGCACAACAAAGAGGGGCGGAGGGCCCGCATCCGCGAACCGCTCCGCCCCAGGCTGCGGGGAGCGCTACGTGATCTGAGCCCGGCCGTCCAGGCAGCGGGTCAGCCAGTCTGCGGCGGCCGTGAAGTCACCGTCCGACGTCCCCGGCCGCGGTGTGCGCACCTCGGCGGCCGACACCCCGGCCCGTGGGTAGGACCCGAGGAAGCGGACGTTGGGGCAGACCCGCTTGAGGCCCATCAGGGCCTCGCTCACCCGGCGGTCGGAGATGTGGCCCTCGGCGTCCACCGCGAAGCAGTAGTTGCCGATGCCCTCGCCGGTGGGCCGGGACTGGATCAGCATCAGGTTCACCCCGCGGACCGCGAACTCCTGGAGCAGTTCCAGCAGCGCACCGGGGTGGTCGTCGCCGAGCCAGATGACCACCGAGGTCTTGTCCGCCCCGGTGGGCGCCGCGGGCCGGGCCGGCCGGCCCACCAGCACGAAGCGGGTCTCGGCGTTCTCCGCGTCGTGGATCTCGGTGACCAGCGGCTCCAGGCCGTAGGTGGCCGCCGCGAACTCGCCCGCGAAGGCGGCGTCGAAGCGGCCCTCCTGGACCAGCCGGGCCCCGTCCGCGTTGGACGCCGCCGACTCCCACACCGCGTCCGGCAGGTTGGCCCGGAGCCAGTTGCGCACCTGCGGCTGGGCCACCGGGTGCCCGGTCACGGTCTTGATCGCGGAGAGCTCGGTGCCCGGCCGGACCAGCAGCGCGAAGGCGATCTGGAGGCGCACCTCGCGGTAGATCATCAGCGGCTCGCCGGAGGCCAGCTCGTCGAGGGTGGAGGTCACCCCGCCCTCGACCGAGTTCTCGATCGGCACCAGGGCCGCCGCGGCCTCACCGCCGCGCACCGCGTCCAGCGCGGCGGCCACCGAGACCATCGGGACGAGCTCCCGGGTCGCGGCTTCCGGCAGCGTGCGGAGGGCGGCTTCGGTGAACGTGCCCTCGGGACCGAGATAGGTGTAGCGCGTGGCCGACATGCGGTCAGCCTAGTGCGCCCCGCCACTGGTCCGCGGGCCCGTTCACGCTTCGAGAAGCCGCTGCCCGACGTACTCGCCCGGGCGCGGGCCGCCCGGGACGGCGTAGAGGCCGCTGGACTCGTGGCGGATGAACTCGGACAGCGCGTCGCCCCGGTCCAGCTTGCGCTGCACCGGCACGAAGCCGCGCAGCGGATCGGCCTGCCAGCAGATGAAGAGCAGTCCCGCGTCCGGGGCGCCGTCCGGCCCGATCCCGTCGTGGTACGAGAACGGCCGGCGCAGCATCGCCGCCCCGCCGTTCTGTGCGGGTGCCGAGATCCGGGCGTGCGCGTTGGAGGGGATCACCGGCTTGCCGTCCGCCCCCAGCTTGTTCAGGTCCATCTCGGTGGTCTCGGTCCCACCGGTCAGCGGCGCGCCGTCCGCCTTCCGGCGGCCGATCACCTGCTCCTGCTTGGCGAGCGCCAGCTTCTCCCAGGGGTCCAGCAGCATCCGGATCCGCCGGACCACCGCGTACGAGCCGCCGGCCATCCAGGCGTGCCCGGCCGGGCCGGGCCCGGCGTCCGGGACGAAGATCCGCCGGTCGAAGTCCTTGTCGGCGGGCTTCGGGTTGGCCGTGCCGTCGACCTGTCCCATCAGGTTGCGGCTGGTCATCGGCGAGGCCGTGGCGCCCGGCGCCCGGTTGAAGCCGTTCATCTGCCAGCGCACCGAGGCGGCGTCACCGGCGTCCTTCTGCAGGGCCCGCAGTGCGTGGAAGGCGACCAGCCCGTCGTCCGCCCCGATCTGCACCCACAGATCGCCGTTGCTGCGCTTGGGGTCGAGGACGTCCGAGGAGAAGGCCGGCAGCGGATCCAGCGCCACCGGCCGGCGGGCGGTCAGGCCCGTCCGGTCGAAGAAGCTGTACCCGAAGCCGAAGGTGACGCTCAGCGCGCAGGGGCCCGCGTCCAGCGCGATGCCGGTGTCCCCGGCCCCCGCCGGCTCCCCGGCCATCAGCCGGCGGGCCGTCTCCGACCAGCGGCGCAGCAGGGCGGCGGCCTCCTTGCGGCCGGCCCCCGGCTTCAGGTCGAAGGCGAGGACATGGCCCTTGGCCTGGCCGGGGGTGGTGATGCCGGCCTGGTGCTCGCCGTGGAAGGCGACGGCGGTGCTGCCGAGGGCGCCCCCGGCCGCGGGAGCGCCGTCCGCCGGTCCGTCCGAGAGCGCCGAGTGGACGAGCGCACCGCCCGTCCCGCCCAGTGCGAGCCCGGCGGCCCCCGCGGCACCGACGGTGCCCAGCAGCCGCCGCCTGGAAATCTCGATGTCGGTCTCGGTCACGCTGGTCAGCCGATCTTCACGTTCTTCTTCACGGTCACTTGGTCGACGTCGGAGGTCCGCACCGTCACGTCGATGCGCCATTCTCCGGCGAGCGGCAGCTGGACCCCGGACGCCGTCCAGTGGCCGCTGGCCGCGTGGTCGGGGGTCAGCGGCAGGGGGCCGAGGTCCTTGGCGGGCAGGGTGAAGGCCACCTTGACCTCGGGGGCGTCCAGCGGCTTGCCGTTGGGCCGGTCCAGCCACAGGTGCAGCGTGTTGGCCCCGGTCAGGCCCGGGTCCAGGCTGAGGCGCACGGTGCCCTGGCCGTCCTCGCCGCCGGTGTCGAACGGCAGGGTGAACTTGATCGGCCGGTTGGGCACGGCGGTCGATGCGGCCCCACCGGTCCGGCCGGCCTCCAGCTCGGCGGTGCGCCCCGGCTCCGTGCTGGTGAGGACGGTGGTCACGGCCAGCAGGACCACGGCCACCGAGGCCTCGGCGAGCACCGAGCGGCGCAGCCCCGAGCGGTCCACATCGGCGTTGCGTTCCTTCTTCTCCCGGGCGGTGGTCCGGGCGGCCCGCTGCCGGGCCAGTTGCGCGGCCCGCTTCGGGTCCGCGGGCACGGTCACCGGCTCGGCTTCGGCCTCTTCCTCGGCCTCCGCTTCGGTTTCACGTGAAACAACGGCGCCGGCCTCCGCCAGCCGGCCCGTCCAGCGCCGGGAGATCGAGGCGATGCCGACCAGCAGGGCCACCAGTCCGACCTTGACCATCAGGAGCCGGCCGTACGAGGTGTCGGTCAGCGCCGACCAGCTGCCGAGCTGCCGCCAGGCCTGGTAGAGCCCGGTGGCGGCGAGCAGCAGCACGCTGCTGAAGGCGACCCGGGAGAACCGGCGCACCGCTGCCCGGTCCAGGTCCGGCACCCGGTGCAGGGCGACCAGCAGGGTGGTCAGCCCGCCCAGCCAGCCGGCCACGGCGAGCAGGTGCAGGATGTCCACCGGCATGGCTATGCCGGGCTGGATCCCGGTCGAGGCGTGCTCGGCCAGTGCCCAGGTGGCGGCGATGCCGGCGCTGATGACCAGCCCGCCCAGGCCGAGGCCGAAGGTGAGGTCGCCGGTCTCCTTGCGGTGCTGCTCCGCCTCCTCAGGCGCCGGCTCGGCCTGCTGCCGGCGCGCGAAGGCACCGAAGAGCACGGCCATGAACAGCGCGGCGGCGCCGAGCAGCAGCAGCCGGGAGACGAGGGAGGCGCCGGTCTTGGTGTCCAGGACGGCCTTCAGCCCGTCGAGGTCGAAGGCGTCGGCGAACTTGCCCGATCCCGTGTAGGGGTTGCGCAGCGCGAGCATCGCCAGCGTGGCCGCCGTCAGGGTGACCCAGCCACCGAGGACGACGCGCTGGACGGGCCGGACGCCGGCCCCGCGGCGCCAGCACAGCAGCACGAACGCCGAGCCGCCGACCAGCAGGATGAAGCCCGCGTAGGCGGCGTACCGGGCCACCCCGTAGGCGAGTCCCACCGGCCCGCCGCCCACCTTCTGCTCGGGCAGGGCGACGGCGGTCTTGGACGGGGCGCCCACGGAGAAGGTGAAGGCGCCGGAGACCGGGTGGCTGTCGGCGGAGACGGCCTGCCAGGCCACCGTGTAGGTGCCCCGGGGCAGGCCGCTGTGCAGCTGGACGCCGTACTTCACCACGGAGCCGTCGCAGAGGTTGCGCTGCTCACCGGTGTCGGCGCGCTTCCCGCTCGGGTCCATGACCCGGATGGAGTTCTCGCCGATGGCCACTTCCTCGGAGAAGGTGAGGGTGACCTGGGAGGGCGCCGTGGAGACCACCGCCCCGTCCTTCGGGTTGCTCTCGGTCAGCGCGGCGTGCGCCACGGCCGGTGCGGCGGTGACGAGGAGCGAGCCCAGCAGGGCTGCCACGGCGAGCAGCAGCCGGAGCAACCGGGCGGGGGCGGGGGCGGTGGCCGTCATGGCGTGTCAGTCCCTCAGTCCGTCAGTGGTGCGTCGAGTTGTAGGTCCGTTCCTTCACGTCCAGCTCGACCTTGACCGGGTCGGCCTTCTCGAAGTGCAGCTCGACGGCGACCTTGTCGCCGACCTTCGGCGTGTTCTTCAGCCCCATGAACATGACGTGGCTGCCGCCGCGCTCCAGCCGGAGCTCGCCGTTCGCGGGCACGTCCATCGACTTGACCTGCTGCATCTTCTGGTCCTTGGTCTCGTGGACCTGGACGTCGTCGGAGATGGTGCTGGTCACCGACGTCAGCTTGTCGGCCGTGTCCGAGGTGTTCTCGATGACCATGAAGCCGCCGGCCATCTCGGAGGTGACGGGCTGGGGCATGAACGCCCCGGTGACCTTCAGGACGGGCTTGCCGTCCTTGGCCGAGTCGGAGGAGTCCGAGCAGCCCGCTATGGCGAAGGCGGCGGTCAGCGCAGCCGTGGCGAAGAGGGCGGTACGGCGGGTGGTGCGGCGGTTCACGGGTTCTCCCCCTTGATGATCTTCGGCAGGTCCTTGGTGTAGTCGTCGGCGGTGGTGCTCTCGCCGTACAGGACGTAGCCCTCGTCGGTCTTCGGGGAGAAGGCGATGACCTGTGCCCCGTGCATGGAGACGACGCTGCCGTCGGGCTGCTTCTTCGGGGGGTCGATGCCGATGCCCATGGTCCGGGCGCCGGCCTGGATGGTGTTGAAGTCGCCGGTCAGCCCGATGAACGCGGGGTCCTGCGCCTTCAGCCAGGTGCCGAGGGAGGCGGGGGTGTCCCGCTCCGGGTCGGTGGTGACGAAGACGACCTGGAGCTTGTCCTGCTCCGCCTGGGGCAGGGCCTTCTTGGCGACCGCGATGTTGCTCATCGTCAGTGGGCAGACGTCGGGGCAGTGCGTGTAGCCGAAGTAGATCAGCGTCGGCTTGCCCTTGGTCTGCGCCCGCAGGTCGAACTGCTTGCCGTGGGTGTCCGTGAGGATCAGGCCCGGCTTCTGGAAGGGCCGGTCGAGGACGGTCCCCGGCTTGGACTTGGCCGGGGCGTTCACCTCCGCGACCGCGTTGTTCTTGTCGGAGTCGCTGCCGCAGGCGGACAGCGCGAGCGCGGCCGCCACCGCAAGGGCGGCGGCCGTCACACGTGTGGTGCGCATGGGTTGGTTCCCTGTGATCGGGGTGGTTCGGGGTGTACGGGACCGCGTCCGCGCGTCCCGGCGCGGGTGCGCCGGGAGTCGCGTACGTCAGGCGTACCGGATCAGGAGGCGCGACGCCGCGAGAGCACACCGAAGGCCACGCCGACGACGCCGACGAGGATGCCGACGATGCCCAGGGCGCGGGCGGTGGTGTCCGAGGTGCCGGCGGCGGAGGCCTTCTCGGCGTCGCCGTGCTCGTCGTGGCCGGCCTTGGCGTCCGTCTTGGTGGCGTCCTTGCCCGCGGCGCCGTCGTGGTGGTCCTCACCGGTGCCCGCGACCAGCTTCAGCACGGGAGCCGGGTTCTCGGGCTCCTCCGCGCCTTCCTTGGTCTCCTCGATCCAGCGCACGACCTCGTTGTTGCTGTAGGTCTGGATCGCCTTGAAGACCAGCTGGTCGGCGTCCTCCGGCAGCTGGCCCACGGAGAGCGGGAACTGCTGGAAGCGGCCCGGCTCGATCTTGCCGCCGGACCAGGTGACCTTGGTGACCGCCTCGGTGATCTGCTTGCCGTGGATGGTCAGCGGCTTGGCGAGCTTGCTCTTGGTGACCTCCACCTTCCAGCCCGGCAGGTCCTGCGGCATGACCGAGGCGAGCGGGTGGTCGGCGGGCAGCGTCACCTCGACCTTGACGGTGGAGGCGTTGTCGCGCTCGTTGGGCACCTTGAAGGCGATGGTGCTGTAGCCGCCCTTCTCGGCCTGCCCGGGCTGCACGCTGACGTGCGCGAAGGCGGTGCCGGAGAGCACCAGGACGGAACCGGCGGCGAGGGCGGCGACGAAGGAGACGCGAGAGGACTTCATGGCAGGGACTCCACTGGACAGGAGGACGGAAGGCGCCGCGCGGGCGCGCGGGCACGACGGCACCGCCGCTCCCGTCGAGTCGGGGCGTGAAGCGGATGCCGGATCAGGCGGCGAGGGCGTACGCCGGGGGCGGGCCGCGCCTGATCACCGCGTGCAGAAGTGCCTCCCGGCCGGTCCGCGTTTCCTCGGCGGGCGAAGCCCCGGTGCGCCAGGGGGCGTCCGGCACCAGTCCGGACAGCCCGCGCCGCAGCGCGCGTACGAGGGCCATGGCCAGCCGGAGCGAGTGCCCCGGACCGGTGCCGGCGGACAGCCGCACCAGCTGGAACAACGCCTCGTCACCACGCCCGAGCAGCCAGCCGGCGGCCAGCGCCGCGAGCAGGTGACCGAGCACCATGGGCAGGGAGAACAAGCCGGTGGCGGGTCCCGTACCGGTGGCCGCGGTGCCCATCATGTGGCCCGCGTGCAGGTGGGCGTGGCCGGCCGTGGCCGCCGGAGGGTTGATTCCGGCCACCATCAGCACGTGCCGGGCCTCGGCCGGGCTCAGCGGGAGGGTGTTGCCCCCGCAGACCAGCCGGGCGGCCAGCGCCGCCAGCGAGGTGTCCGCATCGGCCGGCCGGGCCGTGGCCGTGTGCTGACCGAGCCCGAAGAGGGCGTGCAGGGCGAGTTGGCCGCCCGCGAGGGCGCCGGCGATCCCCGGCAGCGAACGCCGCCGGCCCGCCAGCGGCGCCGCCGCGGCGAAGACCAGCAGGAATCCCGCGCACAGTGCCCACCAGGGCACGCTCGCGCAGGAGGCCAGCGCGTGTCCCACCGCGGACAGCACGACGCAGACCGCGGTGAACACCGCGGCCCTGACGAGCCGCAGTCCGGCTCCGGCGCGCATCGGGCGGGGGGTAGGCATGGCCGGGCCATCATCGCACTGCGCCTGGTCCATTCATACGGCAGGGGCTGGAGCCTCCCTCGATGCACGGTGGACCCATCCCCCTCCTGGCCCACATACACCGGCGCAAAGGGCGCGTACATCGGCCAAATGAGTGCTCTGGCATCCACGAGGGGCTTACCGCGGGGTCCGGGCGGCAATAGGTATCGGTATGTCGAGCCGCGGCCGGGAGGCTTGGAACATGAGCATCTGGTGGTCTCTGCACCTGCGGCGTGAGGCGGCGAGCGTTCCGCTCGCGAGACGCCTGCTGATGGGGACGATGGAGACCGCGGGTGTGGATCCGGACGTGTCCTACGACCTCTCGGTGGCCCTGACCGAGGCGTGCGCCAATGCCGTGGAGCACGGCGGGGCGCGGGACGACGCCCCGGCGAGCGAGGCGTACCGGGTGACCGCCTATCTGGACGGGGACACCTGCCGCATCGAGGTGACCGACTGCGGCCCGGGCTTCCCGTCCCACCTCGGCCGGCGGGAGCCGGTCCCGGTGCCGGCGGCCGTGACCAGTGAGCACGGCAGGGGGCTCGGGCTCATCGAAGAGCTCGCCGACCACGTGCGGTTCCGCAACCGGCCCGGCCGGGGTGCGGTGGTCAGCTTCGACAAGATCCTCAAATGGCGCGAGGGCGCCCTGCTGCCGGCGTCCTGACCCCGCCACCCGGCTGTTTCACGTGAAACAGCCCCCGGGAACGCCGAAGGGCGAGGACCGGGTACGGTCCCCGCCCCGCGATGCGAAGGCTCAGCCCTTGAGGCGGGCCATCCACGCCTCGACCTCGTCGGACCGGCGCGGCAGGCCGGCGGAGAGGTTCTTGTTGCCGTCCTCGGTGACGAGGATGTCGTCCTCGATCCGGACGCCGATGCCCCGGTACTCCTCCGGCACGGTCAGGTCGTCGGCCTGGAAGTACAGACCCGGCTCGACCGTCAGGCACATGCCCGGCTCCAGGGTGCCGTCGACGTACGCCTCGGTGCGCGCGGCGGCGCAGTCGTGGACGTCCATGCCGAGCATGTGGCCGGTGCCGTGCAGGGTCCAGCGGCGCTGCAGGCCCAGCTCCAGGACGCGCTCGACCGGGCCCTCCAGCAGGCCCCACTCGACCAGCTTCTCGGCGAGCACGTGCTGCGAGGCGTCGTGGAAGTCGCGGAACTTGGCGCCCGGCTTGACGGCCGCGATGCCCGCCTCCTGGGACTCGTACACCGCGTCGTAGATCTTGCGCTGGATGTCGGTGTACGTGCCGTTGATCGGCAGCGTGCGGGTGACGTCGGCGGTGTAGAGGGAGTGCGTCTCCACACCGGCGTCGAGCAGCAGCAGGTCGCCGGAGCGGACCGCGCCGTCGTTGCGGACCCAGTGGAGGGTGCAGGCGTGGGCACCGGCGGCGCAGATGGAGCCGTAGCCGATGTCGTTGCCCTCGACGCGGGCGCGCAGGAAGAAGGTGCCCTCGATGTAGCGCTCGCTGGTGGCCTCGGCCTTGTCGAGGACCTTCACGACGTCCTCGAAGCCGCGGACGGTGGAGTCGACGGCCTTCTGCAGCTCGCCGATCTCGAACTCGTCCTTCACCGCGCGGGCCTCGGAGAGGTAGACGCGCAGTTCCTCGTCGCGCTCGGCGGTGACCTTGTCGGTCAGCGCACCCTCGATCACCGCGTCGTGGCCGCGGACCACGCGGACCGGTCCGGTGGCCTCGGTCAGCTCCTCGGCGACCGTGCGGACGTCCTTCACCGGGAGGCCCAGCAGCTGCTCGGCCTCGGTGAGGGAGTGGCGGCGGCCGACCCACAGCTCGCCCTGGCCGGACAGCCAGAACTCGCCGTTCTCCCGGTCCGAACGGGGCAGCAGGTACAGGGTGGCGGTGTGACCGTCGGTGGTGGGCTCGAGGACGAGCACGCCGTTCTCGGTCTGGTCGCCGGTCAGGTACGCGTACTCGGTGGAGGCGCGGAAGGGGTACTCGGTGTCGTTCGAGCGGGTCTTCAGGCGACCCGCGGGGACGACCAGGCGCTCACCCGGGAAGCGCGCGGACAGCCCGGCCCGGCGCGCGGCGGTGTGGCCGGCCTGCGCGATCGGCTCCAGGCCGTGCAGCTCGGTGTCCGCCCAGCCGGTCCGCATGCTTTCCGCGAGCTCGTCGGACACGCCGGGGTAGAGACCGTTCTTCCGCTGCTTGTGCTTCTTCGGCTGCTCTTCTTCCGGGGTCTCCGGGGTGAGCTCGTCAGCCACGTCTTCTCCTCAGATACGACACGGACCGGGTACGGACCTCATCCATCGTATGTGCGAGGGGAAGGCACCCAGGAGCGCCTGTGACATATCAGTCAAAACGGGCGGCGAGCAGCACGATGTCCTCTTCGGAGTCCGTCTCGTCCCGGCCTTCCGGCAGGACGGTGCGCAGGATGTGGTCGCAGAGCCCGGCCGGGTCGTCCCGGACCGTGCGCGGCACGCTCGCGGCGGCGGCGTGCAGCCGGGCGAAGGCCCGGTCCATCGAGTCGCCGGTCCGCTGCAGCAGTCCGTCGGTGTACAGCAGCACCGTTTCTCCGGGGGCCGGGTCCACCTCCACGCTGGGCGCCTCCCAGCACGAGAGCATCCCCAGCGGTGCGGAGAGCGAGGTCTCGACGTACTCGGTCCGGTGCTCTCCGATCAGCAGCGGGGGTGCGTGCCCCGCCCCGGCCAGGATGATCTTGCGCCGGGCCGGCTCGCAGTAGGCGAAGAGGGCGGTGGCCGAGCGGGCCGGCTCGGTCAGCCGGAGCAGCAGCTCCAGGTCGGACAGGACGGCGACCGGGTCCTCGCCCTCCATCACGGCGTAGGCCCGCAGGGAGGCGCGCAGCCGGCCCATCGCGGCCACGGCGCTCGGGCCCGAGCCGGTGACGGAGCCGACGGCCAGCCCGAGCGCGCCCTCGGGCAGCGGCAGCGCGTCGTACCAGTCGCCGCCGCCGCGGGGTCCGGTCCGGTGCCGGGCGGCCAGCCGGACCCCGGCGACCCGGGGCAGCCGGCTGGGCAGCAGCTCCTCGGCGACGGTGGCGAGCCGGGTGCGGGCCCGCGTCACCTCCAGGACCCGGGCCACGTGTTCCGCGGCGTACCGGACGTAGAGGCCCGTGAGGTGCCGCTGGCGCTCGGTCGGCTCGGTGTGCTCGTCGTACAGCCACACGGCCGCGCCCAGCCGGCCCAGGGGCTCGGCGGCCAGCGGCAGGGCGTAGCTGGCGGCGTAGCCGAGCCGGGCGGCGACCTCGCGGTGCCGGGGGTCGACGGGGGCCGCGTAGCCGTCCTGGCCGGGGGCCTGGTCCGGGTCGGGAAGCTGCTCGGCTCCGCCCTGGGCGTCGGGCAGTCCGTCGAGGATGCGGCCGTAGGGGGTGGCGCTGCGGGGCACCGTCTCGATGTGCCCGAGGTCGGCGTGGCCCAGGCCCAGCCCGACGGTCTGGGCGGGCCCGAGGCCGTCGGCCGGTTCGAGCACGACCAGTCCGCGGCGGGCGCCGACCAGTGCGGCTCCGGCGCTCAGCACCTCGCGCAGGGAGTCCTCGAGGTCGCGGGTGCGCGCGAGGCGTTCGGTGAGCTCGTGCAGGGTGGTGAGGTCGGAGACCCAGCCGGCCAGCCGGTCCTGGATGACCGTGCCCGGTGCGGGGGCGTGGGTGGGTGCGGGCGCCGGCCGCGCGGGGACGGGCGCGACAGTGTGCGCGGGGGTGGGAACTGCCGGATCGATTCCAGCCACTTTCGGCAGCTGCGGGGCGCTCATGGCAGCCGCCTTTCCACCTGGTGCGATTCGCCATAAAACATTGCGACCCCCAGATCACTCTGCGCCGCCATCAATGGCTCCACATCTACACGCAGATGTGGAGCGATGTCCAGCATTGCCCAGGTGGGAATCCTGGTGTCCGTGGTACGACAACTCCCCGTATCGCCAAGGCTCGAACTTGGCCGAAAAATGCCGAGAGTGGACGTCTTTTGCGGTCGACTGAACTGGTCCGGCAGAGCGTCATATCGTGCGTGACGGGTACGTAACCGGTGATGGCCAGGGGTAGTTGGCGGAACCCTGGAACCAGACGACGCGAGTAGCGCGTCGGCCACACCTGGGGGCGCTCCCGGCATCAGCTGGGGGAGTTGCACGGACCCCGTAAGCCCGCAAGAACGGCACGAACCGCGTAAACCTGACTAAAGCGGACGAAAACGCGAAACGTGTACGTGTGGTGAAACACCGCATACATGGTGTGATGTGGCCCTCGGCGTTCAACGGAAAGGAACGAGCGCTCATGCGCGAGATCCTCGGAAGGCGTCTCCAGCGGCTCCGGCGCCCCCGGCGCGGCGGACCCCCCGTCCTCCTGGACGCGGCTCTGACCTGCGCCACCCTCTGGCGGTGGCCGGTGCTCCCCGGCGTCGGCCCGGCCGCCCCGAGCGGTGGCCGGACGGCGGCGGAGGCGCGCTGCGCCTGCCCCGACCCCGACTGCGTGGTGCCCGGTGCCCACCCCTTCGACCCCGGGCTGCTGGCCGCCACCACCGACGCGCGGATGGTGCGCTGGTGGTGGACCAACCGGCCGGCGGCGCCGCTGATCCTCGCGACCGGCGGCAGCGCCCCCTGCGCGGTCAGCCTCCCCGCCGCCGCCGGGGCCCGCGCCCTGGCCCGGCTCGACGAGCAGGGCCTGCGGCTCGGCCCGGTCGTCGCCACCCCGACCCGGATGTCCCTCCTGGTCGCCCCGTACTCCCTCGAGCGGCTCGGCGAGCTGCTGCACGCCAAGGACCGGGTGCCGGCCTCGCTGCGCTTCCACGGCGAGGGCGGGTACCTGCTGCTGCCGCCCGCGGCCGGGACGGCCGGTGCCGCGCAGGCGCGCTGGGAGCGGGCGCCGCTGCCCGGCTCCGCGCGGCCCTGGCTGCCGGACGTGGAGGCCGTGGTCGACGCGCTGGTCGAGGCGAGCACCGCCACCCCCGGGGGCGGCAGCCGACTGGCCTACTGAGCCCGGCCGCGGCCGCCATCGACCGGCGGCCGACGGGCTCTTCACTCGAACGGGTGCGAGCAGGGCCGAGTTCCAGGGGAATTGGGCGCGCGACCGGCCGTCGCCGGGCCGCGCGTCGCTATCTTCGCCGAATGAACCTCCGCTTGATCGGCATCGGCGCCGGCGTGCTGATCGCCCTCTCCCTCCCGCTCGCGGCGGCGACGGCCGGACCGCTGTCGGAGGGGGGCGCGGGCGGGTTGCTCGCCACCCTCGGACTCGGTGGTTCCGACGGTTCCGGAGCGGGGCACGGCGCGGGCCACGGGGTGCAGCGCCCGGGTCGGGCGCCGGCTCCCGCGGCCGGTCACGATGCGGCGCCCGGCGCCGGCGCGGAGGACGCGAAGGGGCAGCCGGCCGGTACCCGCTGCGGGCCCGAACTCTCCTCCCCCGAAGGCGTGGAGGGGCAGACCTGCGTGCTGGCCGAGGGGGCTCGGACCTGGGCGCGGACCTACTACCGCAACGCCACGGGCCGTCCGCTGGACGCGGTGCTGACGCTGATGGCTCCCGCCGGGCGGACCGTACGGATCACCTGCGCGGTGGCGGCGGGAGACGAGCCGGGGATCTGCGAGACCCCGCGCGAGCCGGCCGCGGGAGAGCCGGAGGAGTACTCCGCCGTGGCGGAGTTTGCCGTTCCGGATGGGAACGGTCCGCTTCTGCTCCGGGCCGGAAGCAACTCACGGACCACGGGCGACGGTTGAAATGGAAGGGCCCGGTCGCTGGCGACGGGGGATGCACCAGCGACCGGGCTACAAGAACGGTAACAAGAGATCGCTCGTTCGCAAATTCGATCTCGGATATTCGGACAACCGATTTGCCGACGATTAGCGGGAGTTGTGACCCCAGTCACCAAACCGGCCGGTCGGACTGATCGACCGGCCGGCGGCCTTCCGGGCGCCCCGGGTCAGCTCAGCGTCACCTGGCGGTTGGTGAGTCCGCCACGGGCCCGACGCTCCTCGGCGGTCAGCGGCGCGTCCGTGGCCAGCGCCTTTGCCAGTCGCTCGGCGAACTGCGCGGCCGGCTTCTCGACGTGCTCGGCGGTCGTCCCGGTCGGCAGGTCCCAGACCGGGACCATCAGGCCGTGGGCCCGGAAGGAGCCGACGAGCCGGGTGCCCTCGCCCAGCGAGGTCTCGCCCGCCGCGTGCAGCCGGGCCAGCGCGTCCAGCAGCTTCTCCTCGGCGTGCGGCATCACCCAGCGCAGGTGGTTCTTCTCCGGGGTCTCGCACCAGTAGGCGGCGTCGACGCCGGTGAGCTTCACGGTCGGGATCGCCGCGGCGTTGGCGCGCTCGAGCGAGGCGGCGATCTCCGGGGACGCGTTGGCGGCGCTCTCCGACTCCGGAATCCAGAATTCGAATCCGGTGTGCACAACCGGCTCGAAAACGCCGTCCGCGGCCAGGAGATCCTGAAGTCGGGGCCCTTCGGCGGGAACACGGCGGGCAGAAACCGGAGTTCCCGGCTCCGCGACGAGGGCGCGCTCCAGGGTGTCGGCGAGGTCGCGTCCCAGGTCGCCCGAGGACGTGTCGTTCTGCAAACCGATGAGGACGGAGCCGTCCTCGCGGCGCAGCGCCGGCCACGCCATCGGCAGGACGGTCGCCAGGGTCACGGACGGCACGCCGTCGGGGAGGCCTCCCTTGAGGGACAGCGGCACGGTGGCCGCCGGTACCAGCTCGCGCAGCGCGACCCAGTCGCACTCGCCCGGCAGCCCCTCGAAGGGCCGAGAGACCAGCTCGGTGGCGGCCTGCGCGGCGGCGCGGCCGTGGCAGGCCTTGTAGCGACGGCCGGAGCCGCAGGGGCACGGCTCGCGGGCACCCACCACCGGGATTTCACCGTCCGTGAGCTGCGGCTGACCGGCCTTGGTCTGGGCTCCCTTGGTCTGCGGGCGCTTCTTGGCCATCGTGGGTGTCTCCCGGTTGTGGCGTCGTGCTGAGGCTCTGTCGGCGTGAGCCTAGCCGTTCGTACCGGGGTGGCCGTGGCGCGTCATCGGTCGGGGGCCGTACGCGTCACCGGCCGGGGGACGGGTGCGTCATCGCTCGGGACTCAACGGACAGGACTCCAGGTCGTCGAGGGAGGCGATGGCCGTGAAGAAGTCCAGGGCCGGGGCTGCGACGCGCGTAGCGAAATCCTCATGACGGTGCCCCGCGGCGACGGTCACCCACACCGTGACCTCGCCGGCCGCGCCGTCGCGCACGCCCCAGTCCTGGGCGAGCGCACTGATGATGTTCAGCCCGCGACCGCCGCGCGCGGTCACCGAGGGCGTCGCCGGGACGGGGCGGGTGGGCCCGCCGCCGTCGGTCACCTCGACCGTCAGCCGGCCGAACCGGTCGACCCGCCATGCCGCGCGGATGTCCCCGTCGCCCACGTCCTGTGAGCCCAGTGGCCTGCCGTGCCGGCAGGCATTGCTGAGCAGCTCGGAAAGGATCAGAACTGCATCGTCGACGACCGATTCGGACACCCCGCTGATGCGCAACTGCTCACGCATGCGGTGTCTCGCCTTACCCACGCCCGCAGGACCATGGGGTACGGCCATGCTCGACGACGTGGGCACTTCTTGTGCCACCACCAACGCCACCCCCGGAACCTCCTTAGCCCCACGCATGGTCTGAATGCCCCAATGGCCTGGACCGGAAACCGGTCAACGGGTGCCCTCTGACGCATTCATGACGACCACATACGGAGCGGATGCGCCGGGGCACACCCCGTCACGGCTGGGGGTGGAGCAACTGGTGGGATTACCGGCCGAGTTGGGACAGAACCTGCCGGGGCCGGTTGGTGATGATCGCTTCGATTCCGAGATCGAGGCAGAGCTGGACGTCTTCGGGTTCGTTCACGGTCCACACGTGCACGGAATGCCCCTGGGCCTGCAGCTTCCTGATGTATCCGGGGTGGTTGCGGACGATCCGCATCCCGGGCCCGGCGATCCGCACTCCGGCGGGCAGCCGCCCGTCGCGCATCCGCGGGGAGATGAACTGCATCAGGTAGACGGTGGGGATGGTCGGCGCCGCCGCGCGCACCCGGTGCAGCGAACGGGCCGAGAAGCTCATGATCCGTACGGGGGAGGGGCCCCCGGCCGGGGGCGCGTCCAGCCCGAACCGCTTCAGCAGGAAGAGCAGCCGCTCCTCCACCTGTCCGGCCCAGCGGGTGGGGTGCTTGGTCTCGATGGCCAGCTCCACCGGCCGCCCGGCGTCCGCCACCAGCTCCAGCAGGCGCTCCAGGGTGAGGACGGAGGTGCGCTCCGGGTCGGGCTCGCCCGCGCCCTCGGCGTCCCAGTCGGGCGACTCCTCGCGGTCCTTCCAGGATCCGAAGTCGAGCGCGGCCAGGTCGGACAGTTCCAGCGCGGAGACGGCGCCCCGGCCGTTGGAGGTGCGGTTCACGCGGCGGTCGTGCACCAGGACCAGATGGCCGTCGGCGGTCAGCCGGACGTCGCATTCCAGGGCGTCGGCCCCGTCCTCGATGGCCATCCGGTAGGCGGCCAGGGTGTGCTCGGGGGCGTCCTCGGAGGCGCCGCGGTGGGCGACGACCTGAGCGGGCCGGCGGCTGGACTGGTGCGGTGCGTGGGTCACTGCGACATGGTGCCATTCGGGCGGGGGGTGATGGGTACCGGCCGTTGGAGATGCGCCGGAAATGCCCGGGATAAAGGATGGCGGTGGGACGCACAGGTCCGGCTTACAGTGCTCTGACGGCGCATGGGAAAAGCTGGTTCCCGGGAACGTGCGCAGCATGACCGTTACCTGCCAAAACCGTGTGTGACGAGGAGAGAGCCGTGAGCACCGAGAACGAGGGCACCGCGGAACCGACACCCCCCGCTGCCCCGTCCGCGCCCCCCGCGCCGGTGGCCCCTCCCGCCCCGGACCGGGCCCCCGAGGCGCCGACGCGGCAGCTGCCGGCGACGCCCGCCGAGCCGGCGCCGGCGGCCGCCCCCGCGCAGCCGTATGACGCCGCGCCGCAGCAGCCGCACCCGCAGCAGCCGTACCCGCCCCAGTCCGCGCCGGCTGCCGGACCCCCCGCCCATCCCCCGGTCGCGCCCCCCGCGGCCGGTTCTCCGTACGACGCCCCGACCGCGCAGCAGCACGCCGGCAGCTGGCCGCCGCCCCCGCCGGCGGTGCCCGCGTACGGCGGCGGTGGCGGCGGGCCGGTCTGGGGCGCCCCCGAGACGGCCCCGGCGCCCAAGCCCCGGGGTCGCGGCGGCCTGATCGCCGCGGTGCTGGCGTCCGCGCTGCTCGCGGGCGGCATCGGCGGCGGCATCGGCTACTGGGCCGCCGACCGCAACGACGACAACACCGGCTCGACCACCATCAGCGCCGGGGAGATCCCCAAGGACCTCAAGCGCGACCCGGACTCCGTTGCGGGCCTCGCCGCCCGGGCGCTGCCCAGCGTGGTGACCATCGAGGCGCAGGGCGGCGACGGCGAGGGCGGCACCGGCACCGGCTTCGTCTACGACCAGCAGGGCCACATCCTCACCAACAACCACGTGGTGGCCTCCGCGGCGGACGGCGGGAAGCTCTCCGCGACCTTCTCGAACGGCCGCAAGTACGAGGCCGAGGTGATCGGCCGGGCCCAGGGCTACGACGTCGCCGTGCTCAAGCTGAAGAACCCGCCGGCCGGGCTGGCCCCGCTGCCGCTGGGCGACTCGGAGAAGGTCGCCGTCGGCGACTCGACCATCGCGATCGGCGCCCCCTTCGGCCTGTCGAACACCGTCACCACCGGCATCGTCAGCGCCAAGAACCGCCCGGTGGCCTCCGGCGACGGCAGCGGCGGCAAGAACTCCTACATGAGCGCCCTGCAGACCGACGCCTCGATCAACCCCGGCAACTCCGGCGGTCCGCTGCTCGACGGCCGCGGCGCGGTCATCGGCATCAACTCCGCCATCCAGTCAGCGGGCAGCGGCGGCTTCGGCGCCTCCCAGTCGGGCTCGATCGGCCTCGGCTTCGCGATCCCGATCAACCAGGCGAAGAACGTCGCCGAGCAGCTGATCAAGACCGGCAAGCCGGTCTACCCGATCATCGGCGTCTCGGTGGACCTCCAGGCCAAGGGCGACGGCGCCAAGATCTCCACCCAGGGCGTCGGCAACACCGCCCCGGTCACCGCGGACGGCCCGGCCGCCAAGGCCGGCCTGAAGCCCGGCGACGTGATCACCCAGCTCGGCGGCAAGCCGATCGACAGCGGCCCGACGCTGATCAGCGAGATCTGGACGCACAAGCCCGGGGACACCGTGAAGGTCACCTACGTCCGGGACGGCAAGACCGCCACGACCGACCTCACCCTGGGCGCCCACGAGGGCGACCGCTAGACGGGGGCCGGTCCTCCTCGCCTCGGAGGGGTCATCGGGGAGAGCCGGACTCGAGGGAGAGGGGCCGTGGGCGGAAATCCGCCCACGGCCCCTCCCAACGTCCGCTTATGCTTCGAGCGTGTTCGATTCGCGGCACATCAGGACGTTCCACGAGGTGGTCACGGCCGGGTCCTACTCGGCGGCCGCCCGTGTTCTGGGCTATACCCAGCCCGCGATCACCCAGCAGATGAAGGCGCTCGAGCGCGCCGTCGGCACCCCGCTGTTCACCCGCGTGGGCCGACGGATGCAGCTCACCGAGGCCGGGGAGTCCCTGGCCCGGCACTCCGAGGCCATCCTCGGCAGCCTCTCCGCCGCCCAGCAGCAGATGAAGGCGTACGCCCGGCTGCGCACCGGCCGGGTCCGGCTGTGCGGCTTCCCCAGCGCGAACGCCACGCTGGTGCCCGAGGCGCTGAGCGGCCTGGCCAAGGACCAGCCCGGCATCAAGGTCGAGCTGCTGGACGGCGAACCGCCGGACTCACTGCAGCGGCTGCTGCGCGGCGACTGCGACATCACCCTGGCCTTCACCTATCCCGGCCTGCACGAGGAGATACCCGAAGAGGTCGCCGAGGTGCGGCTGATGGAGGACCAGCTGACCGTGCTGCTGCCCAACGGCCATCCGCTGGCCCGGCGCCGGGCCGTCCAGCTGGCCGACCTCGCCGAGGAGCGGTGGATCGCGGGCTGTCCCCGCTGCCGGGCCAACCTGCTGCACGAGTGCGCGGAGCTGGGCTTCGTCCCGGACATCGTCTTCGCCACCGATGACAACCTGGTCGTGCAGAGCCTGGTCGCGCAGGGCCTCGGGGTGGCGATGATGCCCGCGCTGGTGCTGCCCTCGCTCTCGCTCAGCCGGGTCTGCGGGCGGGTGCTGGAGCCCGCGGCCCGCCGGCACATCTCCGCCTATGCCTACCGGGACCACCTGCGGATCCCGGCGAACGCCGTGGTCCTCGACGAACTGCGGCGGGTGGCGGCCAACCGGGTGGGCTGCTGACCGGGTGGGCTGCTGACCGGGCGGAGGGCTGACCGAAGGGGCCGCTGAGCAGCCCCGCCGGTGCCGGGTCCACTCCCCGGGCGGGTGGCTCCCCGGCCAATTCATAAGCTCTGCTTGGGTCTTCGGGTGAAAACTGTCGTTGGACGTGATGGGCGGGCTGCCAGATGCTCCCCATATGACCATCACCACGGCATCCCCGGCCTCCCGGCCCGCGGCCCGCGTCACCGCGCGGATGGCCGCCCTCATCGGTGAGATCCGTACGGTCGTCGACCGCGGACTGGCCCCCGACCTGACCGCCTACCTGGTGGGTGAACGGCTCGCCCCGCACCTGGGCAGCCCCGACCTGCTCACCGTGGACCAGCGGGTGGGGGACCCGAACTGCTACCGGCAGCACATCGTGCACGCCGAGGCGGACGGAAGCTTCTCGGTGGTGGCCCTGGTCTGGCTGCCCGGCCAGCAGACCTCGATCCACGACCATGTCTCCTGGTGCGTGGCCGGGGTGCACGAGGGCGAGGAGAGCGAGCGCCGCTACCGGCTGGTGCCGGGGGCGGACAGCGCGGCCCGGCTGGTGGCCACCGAGGACGTGGTCAACGCCCAGGGCGAGGTCTGCGGCTTCGCACCTCCCGGGGACATCCACCGGGTGCGCAACTCCTGTTCCTCGACGGCGATATCGATCCACGTCTACGGCGCGGATGTGATCCGTCTGGGCAGCAGCGTGCGCCGCGTCTACACGCTGCCGGGGGAGTGATGGCCCTCCTCAACCGCCCGAGTGCGGAGACGGGCCGGATATCGAAGCCGGTGGTTCCGGCCGTTGTTTCACGTGAAACACGCACCTGGCCGGGCCTGTTGACCGCGGTGGCCGGAGCGGCGGTGGCCTACGGAGTTCATGCGCTGCTGCCCGCCGTGCCGATGCTCACCGCCTCGGTGGTCCTCGGCATCGCCGTCGCCCACGTTCCCCGCAGCCGGGCGTTCGTCCGGGGCGCCGGGCGGCCGGGGCTCTCCCTCGCCGGGCGCCGGCTGATGCGCATCGGCATCGTGCTGCTGGGCCTGGGGCTCGGTCTGGATCAGGTCCTCCAACTGGGCTGGCCCACGGTGGCGATGGTCTTCGGGGTGGTGGCCGCCACCTTCTTCGGCACGCTGTGGCTGGGCCGCAGGCTGGGCCTCCAGGGGGACCAGCCGCTGCTGATCGCCACCGGCTACTCCATTTGCGGGGCCTCGGCGATCGGCGCGGTCAGCGAGGTGTCCGGCAGCGACGAGGAGGACGTGGCCGCCTCGGTGGCCCTGGTCACCCTCTGCGGCACCCTGGCCATCGCCGTGCTGCCGCTCCTCCAGGGGCCGTTGGGGCTGGGCGACGCCGAGTTCGGGCGCTGGGTGGGCGCCAGCGTGCACGACGTCGGACAGGTCGTGGCCACCGCCCAGACCGCCGGCCCGGCCGCGCTGGGCGAGGCGGTGCTGGTCAAGCTGATGCGGGTGGCGCTGCTGGCCCCGCTGGTCGCCGCGGTGGCCTTCGCGATGCGGGCCCGGCGCAGCGGGGTGCGGACGGCGGCGGGCAAGCGGCCCGCCCCGGTACCGCTGTTCGTGGCGGGCTTCCTGCTCGCCGCCGGGGTCCGGGCCACGGGCCTGCTGCCGTCGACCCTGCTGGACGTCGCCCACCGGACGCAGGAGGGACTGCTGGCGGCGGCCCTCTTCGGGCTGGGCACCGCGGTGTACCTGCCCACCCTGGCCCGCACCGGCGGCCGGGCGGCCCTGCTCGGCCTCAGCGCCTGGGTGGTGGTCGCGGGAGTCTCGTACGCGGGGGTGCTGATCACGGTTTGAGGACGGGGGGTGGGGCGGTTTTGCGGGCGGGCGGTCGGGATGTGCGGGTCCCCGCCGCTTGAGCGGCTGTGGCCTGCAGGCCCTGCGGCAGGCCCACCCCTGGGACTTCGCGGCTTCGCCGTGCCCTTCGGGCATCCCAGGCCCGGGCCTGCCTCCGGACCAG